>JANXWM010000195.1 GCA_025351145.1 Chitinophagaceae bacterium | reverse complement strand
CAATGCTGCTATGGTTTTCAACAGTGCAGGCATGTACCACGCAGCAAAAAACAATACAGGTTTAGATGAAGCAGCTATATACCGCTGACAGAAATATTTTTCGCATGAGAAGCAAAAAAAAATCCCGTCCTGAATTTTCAGGCGGGATTTTGATTTTATGCAGAAAGATATTTACAAACTATAACCTATTGCTCCTTTATCTGGCTTTCTTTATCTGCCATAATTTGTGCCTTGCCTTTAAACATTTCAACCTTGCCGGTTATACAAACAGTTTTATTTTTCAATTTTTCTTCGGGGGCATACGAAAAGCTTTTCCTTGCATTGCCCCAAATTACAATCGTTAATAACTGGTTGGGGTAGGCAGCTCCCATGTTTAAAAAAGTAGGTTTATTTTTGGCTGCATCAAGGTATTTGCCGCCATAAATTTTACCGCAAACAGTAACGGTTTGCCCAATATATTTTGCAGCATCTTTTGGCTGAATAACGGTTTGTGAAAAATTGCTGTTTACAATAAACAGGCAAAGAGCGGAGAAAATAATCTTTTGCATAATATCAGGTTTAATGGTTAAAAAAATAACATCCGCCACTGTTTTAATGCAGTGGTTACCCGTGGTTACCCGTGGTTATCTTTTAAATTTTTACACTTAAATGTATTATGCTGACTAATTCTAAAGATAGCAGTTTTTTATAACCCGTAATAATTTATTCCTGTTCATTAAATGGGGAATTAAAGTTTGAAAATTTGTAATTAATTATACGGCAACCGAAGTTAAATTCTTTCTGTAAGAACAATGCTTTTTTTGAGCCCAACAAAAGATCAGGCATGAGGCTTTCGTTGCGTCGCACTCTTGTACGGTTGGATTGTTTATTGAGCTTTTACCGATGCGTAGATGGAAGCGAAGGCTGTTGGCGGGGACGCCACCAACAGTGCGAAATATGTATTTTGTAAAGGTTGCCTATTAGATCAGCAAAGGGCTCATGTATGCGGATGGCGAAGGTTGAGCTTCACCCTGTTCGCAGCGGCGGATCAGGATTTCCTTGAGTGCCTTAATTATGGTTTGCCAGGAGATGCTGAAACAAGTTCAGCATGACGGCATCGATTTACGTTCGGATTAGTTATGGAGATTTTATCGATGTGGACATTGAAGCGAATCATTGTTGGTCGGCGACCAACAATGGCGAAGAGCGAGGACGCCAACAGCAGCGAAAAGGCTGAAGGTGTTTTTAATCCCAGCTCCATACATCAAGTGCTTTTTTAGCGATGTCCTTTGAACGTTTTTTAATTGCTTCAATGTCCCACTTGCCTGTTCTTGTTTTTAAATCTCGAGTCAAACCACTTACATCTGTATAAACATTTTTTTTAGCTTCAAAGGGGTTTTGTCCTACTGAACTATTTGCTGGTCTGCTAATGAGGCAAAGATTACCAATTGTGTTTTTAAACCTGTCTAAATTTATATCTGTAGCGTCTACTCCTAAATATCTTTTCCATTCTTCGTCAAGAGTTTGTGGCATTACATGCTCAATCGTGTGGATGGTTGAATAATCGGGAAGTTGGCCATGAACTTGATAAGTTTTGTCAAGTTCTTGTAGGATTAATCTTGTAAACTCTAATTCCGTTTGTTTGTAAAGAGGCTTATTTATAAATGCCTCTTCAAACTCTTGGTCAGATACCCACAAGTCCTCTTTGATAACCATATCCTTAAATGCTTTCTTCTTATCTGGCTCCGTTATAATTTTGTTTAGCAATGAAGGAAAGAAAACATCATACTTATTATTGGAGATTGCACAGACTTTTCTACGAACAAGAAGAATCAAAAGCGTTTGCAGTATTACAACAACATCTACGTCTGTTAATTTTTCTTTCTTCCGTTCAATCAAAACTGATAGAAGAAAAGGAATACTCGATTGCATTCTTGTCTGCTCAATTTTGATGAGTAGGGTATTGATATCTTTATTTGGATGTTTGTATTCTGCTTTTGTCGGTTGTGTTATTTGATTAAAAAGTTCAATATTTTTTGCAATCTCCTCAATAATATTGTAAGCTATAAGTTTGTCTAATTTTTTATTGGAGTTCTTGAAATTTGAATAGAGCTTCCTTCCTTTACCAATCATTTTTGGTTTGCCGATACAAAATAAATTACGAAGATAAAATTCAAAGTTATGCTCGCCTCCAACCTTCTTAATAGATTTTAACCATTTATCGTTGTGAATATTTTCGTGGTGTTTTGTGTTCTCGTCAATAAGTGGTTTGAAAAGATAACTGCATAACAATTCAACTGCTGATAAAGGCATTCCTTTATCATTCAGTCCTTCAAAAATCGCTTGTGGATTATCCTTCTTTTCATCAAGCGGTATCCAAACAATTTTTAATCCTCGTAAGATTGCTTGTGAGAAAACATATAAATCCGCAACAGTATAATTTTTTAATTTCTTGTAAGCATATTCCCAAAAAGCATCTATTTGATTACTGTTTGGGTTGTAAAGCTGCAGATCAACTCCTAATGATGGGCTTTCAGGATTGTCTTTGTAAACTTTTAGATAAGTTGGTAATCTATCCCCCTTATTACTATATATTTTCAGTAGACGGTATTCATCACCTTTAGGGTCAATGTTATTCTTAATGTAAACCTCAAGCTGATTGAGATAATTTTGCGAATAATCAGATTGGTTTTCTTTCTCTTTCAGTAATTCATAAACTAATACGAGAAATAAATAAGCAGTTGTTATTCTTTGCTGGCCGTCAATTACGGAAAAACTTTTCAATGCTGGATGTGAGTTACTTTTTTCTAAAACTACAATAGCACCAAAGTAGTGCTCGTGTTCGGTTAAATGTTTTTCCAATGTATCAAGACTTATGTTTTCTCTTGGGTTTTCATTCTTGATTTGCTCAACAACATCAATTATGATTTGTTCCCAAATGTCATCAAGTAGAGTTTTCCATTGATCTCTTTCCCAAGAGTATGACCTTTGGAAAAATGGAATTTCAAAATTTACTGGCCCGCTGAATAATTCTTCAAATGTCCTGTTGTTAATACTGTTGTCTATGGGCATGAATTCAGTTTGATGTATGATTAAAAGTTTGCCAAATTTAGATTGCCGTTGAATGATATATTGCACGAAAAAACTACTACGAAAAGCCTATTTACGAAAGTATACAAATAAACTTTTATAAAGTTAACTCTTTGCCCAGTTCCTTTTTGATCTTCGCTTCGGTAAAAGCTCAATCATAATCCAACCGTACAAGAGTGCGACGCAACAAAAGCTTCATAGTAATTCTTCAGCCTGGTACATAAAAATAAAAAAAGCCACTTTGTAAGAGTGGCTTTTTTATGGGATTATCTTTTTTCAACCGGCGGCACAGGCGGGGCTGTGTAGCCTTTTGTTTTTAAGAGATTTTTTATTTCTGTAATGCCCCTTTCGAGCTGCGTGTCTACGCCCTTTGCCATAGCTCCGAGATCTTCGGGTACTTCAATGTCAGGGTCAACGCCGTGGCCTTCTGCAAACCATTTGCCATCCGGGTTATAGATGCGGAATGATGGCGCTGTAATGCTGCCGCCATCTACAAAGTCAGGATAGCCGCTGATGCCGATGAGGCCGCCCCATGTGCGTGTGCCAATTAACGGCCCAAGATTTTTTTCCCTGAAATAAAGCGGGAAGGCATCGCCGCCACTGCCGCTCCAGCCGTTGATGAGCATTACTTTGGGGCCAAAATTTGCATAAGCCGGCCAGGGTGCAGGTTTGCCATCGCGGGTTGCAATGTAGGATAGCGGTGTGCGGTTGAGCATTTCAATAAAGCGGTCGGGTATTTGCCCGCCGTTGTTGAAACGCTCGTCTATAATGAGTGCTTTTTTATTCCATTGCGCATTGAACTGGCGCATGAGTTCGCTTTGCCCGTCGAGGCCGGTGCTGGGCACATAGATATAACCCACATCGCCGTTGGTAGCATCTTCTACACGTTTGCGCATGGCTTCTATCCACTCAAGATTGCGCAGGCGGTATTCATCGTCCATCGTTTTTACAATCGCTGTTTTGGCACCGGTAAAGGAAGCTGTGCTGTTGTAAGTGAGCTCCACCGTTTTATTGGCAAGGCCCTGGAATGCTGCATAAGGTTCATTGTCAGATGTGATGGGGATACCATTTACGGCGAGTATGTAATCGCCTTCTTTTATATTAACGCCGGGCATATCTAAAGGCGAATGCACTTCTGCATCCCACGATGCTCCGTGTATTATTTTTTTGATTTTGTAATAACCACCGGCAGCCTCCCAGTTTACACCGATATAACCGGTTGGCTCAAACTTTATTTTTTCCATATCGCCACCGCCATGATAGGTGTGCGATGAGTTTAACTCGCCGATCATTTCGCCAATGATGAAGTCAACATCTTCGCGGGTTTTTGCACCGTCGAGCATTTTCATATACCTGGTTTTAAGCAGCGGCCAGTTGGTGCTGTGCATACCAGCATCGTAGAAATAATCCCTTTCAACGCGCCATGCATCGGTGAAGATCTGTTTCCATTCTTCCATCGGGTTAATGGTCATCTGCATTTCGCTCAGACGCAAAGGTTTTTCAAACTTAGCACCTTCATCGGGCGAGATCACTGCCCATGAGCCTGCTCTGCCTGCAAGTATTTTTTCCCTGCCAGCACTTACTTCGTAACCGCCTACGCCATCGAGGATTGTTTTTTCTTCGCGTTTTTCAATGTCGTAAAACTTAAGTGAAGGCTGTTGTCCATCTGCAGAACCTGTATTGGGATAACGGATGTAAAGTACTTTGCCTTTAACTGAATTAAGGTTCCCAATATTTCCTGATGTTACCGGCAGTAATTCCATTCTTTGTTCCATGCCGTCAAAGTCAATGACTACGGCCTTTGTATCATCTTTCTTCTCGTCGGTTTTTGTACTGTCTTTTTTTGTTTTATCATCTTTCTTTTTGTCGTCTTCTTTTGCTGCTGGTTTTTCATCCTCTTTTACGGCAACAGTATCATTCTTGGGCATTAACAAAGAGGGCGTAGTTTTTTGCAAACCAATTACAGCCAGCTGTGTGCTGTTGGCATAAATAAATGTATTGTCTGCATCGCTGTAGTAAGGCTGAAAATTTTGCGAAGTAAGCACAAACAAATATTTACCCTCTGCATCAAACACGGGATTAGCGCAACTGTAAAAACCGCTGGTTACCTGTTTTGTTTTTTTATCTTTTGTATCGTAAATAAAAGCAGCGTAATGCAGGTTGTCAAGGTCTCGGCTGTAGGCAAGCCACCTGCTGTCGGGCGTCCAGCTAAATGTAAAACTTTCCATATTGCCGTGTGAAAAATATAAGCCCTGGTCTACATCTGCCGTGGTGCCGGATGCTATATCGTACACTTTTATTTTTCCTGCTTTATCAATAAATGCAAGCTTCTTATTATCCGGCGACCATGAAAGACCGTAGCGGTACCCAGCCCCGTAATCTGTTAATTTTTTAGCACTGTTTTCTTTACCGGGTTCCAGCATCCATAATTCATATTCGCCACTTTTATCGCTCCAGTAAGCAACTGTTTTTCCATCAGGTGACCATGCAGGATAACGCTCTGCTACACCGGAGGTCATCGTTAAATCTTTTATGTAGCCATTCTCTGCGGGCACAGAAAAAATATCACCCCTTGCTTCTACTAAAACCCTTTTACCATCCGGGCTTATGGTTAAATGCTGCACATAATCGCTTACCTGTACTGTCTTTGGTTTTAGTAAAGCATTGTCTGTAACAACAGATACTTTTACTTCCTTCGCCTGCTTTGCTGCAAAAGGGTAGAGGTATAATTTTCCACCTGCTTCAAACACAATATCATCCGGCCCCTGCGATGGATAATGCACATCGTAATCAGTGAATTTTGTAAGCTGTTCAAACGACTTTTTAGCAATATCATATCTCCATAAATTCATGCGCAGCTCGGGGCCGCGGTCGCTGAGGAAATAAATATAATTTTCATGCCACATAGGCAATTCATCATCTGCATCGCTTGTGGTGCTGATGTTTTCCTGTGTTTGTTTTTCAAAATCATAAATGCGTATGTCGCCATTGGTGCCACCACGGTAGCGTTTCCAGTTGCGGCCAACTTCTGTCATAATTACTACAGCCATTTGTTTTCCATCGGGTGAATAACTGCCGTATTCAGCATAAGCCAGTGGCAGTTTTGTTTCAGCGCCACCAGCAGCAGGTACTGTATAAAACTGGCTAAACCTCGCCTTGCCGCTTTCCCTGCCCGATGCGAATAAAACATTCTTGCCATCGTTTGTCCAGTCAACCACACGGTCATTATAACTGTGTTCGGTTAAGCGTTGTGGTATGCCGCCTGCAACAGGAATTACATAGATGTCGCGGTTGCCATCATAAAAAGCACCGAATGCAACCTGTTTGCCATCGGGTGAAAACTTGGGCATTACTTCTACACCCGGAGGCGAGCTAAGCTTTACAGCCATGCCGCCTTCTTTGGGCATTATCCAAACATCATTTGCATAAGAAAAAACGATTTGTGTTTTAGATACATCTGGATAACGGAAGAGGCCCGCATCAATCTGTGCATATAACTGCACACATGAAATAAAACTGGCAAGCAACAGCAGTGGCACTTTTCTCATGTTATACGATTTAAGTTTGTGGGTAGAAAATGAACGATGCTGAAAGATAATAAAAGCCAGCTTCAATTTATCATATTGAAAAGTAAGAGCGGTATATAACAGGGATATAAGCAGCCAGTATTGTTTAGTAAATTTTATGTACCGGGCAGCAGGATAAATAGGAGGCTTTCGTTGCGTCGCGCCCTTGTACGGTTAGATTATTTATTGGGCTTTTACCGCAGCGAAGAGTTAGAAGAACTGTTTCGTGGGGGCACGAACCAGGGCGAAGGAACTAAGCGAATCCTTGTTGGTCGGCGACCAACAAGGGCGAAGGAGAAGAATTGCTTGGTGGTGACACGAACAAGGCGAAGGCATTCGTTACTTTGAAACTCCAAATATTTCTTTTCTGTAAAATGAACTTTTATCCCAAGTGATAAATTTTGATTCAAGTAGCATTATATTAGTTGCTGTTGAGTTATTTAAAGTTGGAAATAGGCCGTCAACAGAAATGATTTTATCAGCACTTGTGATATAGGTTGTCGAGGGATATTGAAAAAAATTGTCTGCATTCAATGAGGTGCCTATTTTTTTTGTAAAGTGAGTTGCGTTTGCTTCTTTGCTTTTACTTTTAGTAGTTAAGCTATGGTTTGTAAACTTAACCTTTATTGTGTCTCCAAATGTCGAATAAGTGCCAACATATGTTTGTCTAGTAACAGTATTATATTGGTCACGGTAATTTGAATTATACCTTGTTATGTTTATTGTTGAGTCCCCATTTAGTACGATATTAAAATCTTCTTC
>JANXWM010000151.1 GCA_025351145.1 Chitinophagaceae bacterium | reverse complement strand
TCGGCTGCTGCTTCTTTGGGTATCATTCGTCTACCCGGCCCACTTTCAATAGAGGCTTTGTTAAAGTAAGGCGCGGCTGCCGGCATTGCATATAAGCAGGATGTTTTTGCACCACCGCCTGACTCACCAAAAATCATTACGTTATTTGGGTCGCCGCCAAAAGCGGCAATATTTTTATTTACCCAGGCAAGTGCGTCAACAATATCAAGCATACCATTATTTCCTGAACCTGCATAGTCCCTTCCCGCTATTTCATCGAGATAAAGAAAGCCCATGATTCCCAATCGGTGATTCGTTTCTACCACCACTACATCAAAGAACCGGGCAAGGTTGGAACCGTCCTGGTCAACTGCTCCACCGGAGCCGTTAGAAAAAGCACCGCCATGATTGTAAAACATTACCGCACGTTTTTTATTATCATTGGCAGGTGTCCAAACATTTAAAAACAAACAATCTTCATTCGGCTTTGGCTCATTTAATCCGCGTGTTTGACCATCCTGAATAGTCGGAGCGCCTAATTGCAATGCATCACGAACGCCGGTCCACGGTTGTAATGGAGCAGGTCTTCTGAATCGTCTGTCGCCAGAAATTTTTCCTGCATAAGGAATGCCTTTGAATATATTAATACCTTCATTTTTGATGCCTCTCAGTTTCCCATACATTGTATCCACTTCAACATAATCATCATACCTCTTAAAAGAAGCATTAACAATGCCAGGCAGCGATAGCGCAGCAGTAGCAAGCGATATACTGCTTAAAAATTCTCTACGGTTGGTTTTCACTTTTTTCTTTTTTTGATGATGATAAATCGTTAGAGCTATCTGATATTTACTTCACGCCTTATAAAATTGTGCAATCATTTTTTTGAGCCAGGCTGTTGTACTGCTATGATGCATCGTTGCGTCGCACTCTTTTACTTTCTTTTCATTATTGGACAATGTGCAATTCTATCAGGCGTACAGTATATGATTAGTTCTTCATTTTTTGAGCGCCATCCCAATGCTCTGCAAGTTTTCCGTTTGCTATGCGAAACATATCAGACCAAGTGGTGGTATATGTTTTTGTGCTGTCGGTTGGTTCGGGCAATTTTGAAGCAAAACTTATCACTACCAGGTCACCTTCCGCAACGATGGCAACTACAGTCGCTTTTATTGTGTCCACAATTGGTTGAGGTTTCGCAAATTTTGAAAATAGCTCAACAAATCCTTTTCTTCCGGTGGCAACATTTGGATTATGCTGCATGTAGTTTTCGGCAAGATATTTATCAACGAATTCTAAATGCCCACCTTCTAAAACTTCGCGCCAGCAATCGTACACCAGTTTTTTATTCGCTGCAAGTTTTGGGTCGCTGCTTTGCAATAATGTCTTTTGACTTGCAAGTGGTACAACGGGCAATTGTGCAAAAAGATTATTGGCAGATAAAGCAGTGAGAAGAACAACAGAAAGTGTAATGAAATTTTTTTTATAAATCATTTTTTTAGAAGCCTATTAAATTAAATAAAATCAAGCCCCATAAAAAGAAAACGTACCCCGTGTTGCTTTGCGGTACTATGCTGCCTGAATTAGCTATTCAAGGTCGTTCAATTTTGCATATATCCGTTTTAATCTACTATGTGATAAAAGCTCAATAAACTATCCGGCAGTACAAGAGTGCGACGCAACGAAGTTCAATAGCAGCAGTCAGCCGGGCTCAAAAAAAATCTGCTTAAATCTGAAGAAGCAATTCTTTCATGAAACTACTTTGAAAATTTTAAACTATTGTTGATGGAAGCATTGTTTAGTGTACAACTTTTACTATGAACCGAACTGCTTTGCTACTATGAAACCCTGTTGCGTCGCACTCTTCGGGGTTTTGTCCGCTATTCAGCATGATGCACCAGGAACTAAATAATGCCCGGCGTAATATGAAGAAGCTGAGCACAATGTAATAAAGAAGTTTAAATGCTTGTTGTGCGCTTTATTAATTTGCCTGTGCAAACTCTCCGTCAGCTTTAATCTCTATTTCGTCGCTTACAACTGCGGCAGGCATATTTGAACCGATTTTAAAATCTGAACGTTTTAATGTGCCTGTTAATTTAAAACCTGCATCGGGTTTTTTGCTCATAGGGTTCTCCGTTGTGCCGCGATACCAAAGATCCATTGTTACTTGTTTTGTAACACCATGCATACTAAGATTGCCGGTAAGCTTATACTTGTTTTGCCCATCAGGCTTTATTGATGTGCTTTTGAAAGTGATTTTTGGGTAAGCTGCTACTTCAAAAAAGTTAGCGCTTTTTAAATCATTATCACGCATTTCAACCTCTGTATTAATTGAGGCTGCATCTGCTGAAAGTTCAAAAATGGCATCACTGAAATCGGGCTTGGTTGCAGTTATTGTTACATCGAAATTTTTAAATAAACCATCAACATCAGAAACCAAAAGATGCGTTACAGTAAACTTAAGTTTTGAATGCATTTTATCGTTTTTCCACGTAGTTGTTTGAGCAAATAATGAAGCTTGTAAAAGAAGCGCGGCTGCAAATAATAATTTTTTCATTTGTAATAATTGGTTTGAATTTAGTTTAAGTGAATGCTTCAAAATGTTTACACAGTTTACGTTTCAAAGCTTAGCGGTAAAAATAGAACGGAAGCTTATTTCGATTGATTGACATCAATCAAGAAATACTATTGATTCAAATCAATGAATCAATCTAAAATTTATCTTTTTTTGCAATAAGTTTTTTTCGTATACGGCTTAATGTTTCAGGTGTTAACCCGAGGTAAGAAGCAATCATATGCTGAGGAACGCGCTGCATAATATCAGGATAAATTTTGAGCAGCTTGGTGTATTTTTCTTCGGTTGAAAGTGTGAACATGTCAGTCAATCTTTTTTGCAGCGAAATATATGCACCGCGATACTGCATGTAATTAAATTTGAAAAATTCGGGAACAGCTTTTTCCAGATATACATGTGCAGTTTTGGTTATCAGTATCAATTCAGAACTTTCTATTGCATCAATGTTAAGATTAGAAGAATCTTCAGTTATGAAACTGTATAAATCAGAAATAAACCAACCTTCTGGTGCAAATTGTATGATGTGTTCGTTGCTTTTTTCATCCACAAAATAAGAGCGGAGCATACCTTTACTGACAAACGCCACAGATTTACAAATTTCTCCTTCCTGCAAAAGGTATTGCCGTTTTCTTAACTTCTTTACAATAACATGCTGCCTGAAAATTGCTTTATCAGCTTCTGTCAGCGTTATCCCGTTGGAAAGTTTATCAAAGAAATTATCAAGCATGATTATCCAAGTTTAATGTCTTTACACGAGCTTTGAACTCCTGACTATTGCAGCCGCACTCAAATCGCTACATAGAGTTCATGTCGTACAAGTGAGTGACACAACAAAAGTTCAATAAAGGTACTGACGCTGGTAAAATAAAAAAGGAACAATCATTACTAAAGTAATTGTTCCAATAGAAATTGAACGGCTGAAAAAAAGAAAGAAGAATGTGCTTTGGCTTATAGTTTAGAATACGTTTCATCATCCACAGGTTCAAGCCATTCATGTGTGCCTTCGGTGATGGCAACGTGGCTAAACCAACTGTGTTTGGTAGC
>JANXWM010000080.1 GCA_025351145.1 Chitinophagaceae bacterium | reverse complement strand
ACCAGGTATTTATCTACTGCATAGTTATTAATTATCTCCTGTGGTATTTCGGGATGATCTGCCTGAAAACCAGTGTTAAAAATGATATAGGGATTATAGGCAGGCATATTTTGAATATGCTGTAAAATTTCGAAAGCACTGCCGCCATTTAAACTCCAGTCGAGAAAAATAAGCTGGGGTTTTTTATTGCTTATTTTTTCGATGGCATCTTTTATACCGGTACTATAGCCAACAGATTGCCATGTGGTAAAAGATTTCATGCGGCGTTCAATGCCCTCGCAAACATCAATTACATTTTCTACTACCATGTATTTGTAAACCGCGTTAGTATTCATCTTCTTTTTATTGGTTATCTTTTTTTCGATACAGTTTTCTCATAAAATTTTAGTTGCCCGCACATTGCTGAGTAAAGAACAAAGCGTACAAGTGAGTGACACAACGGATGCTAAATAGTAGTAATGCAACTTAGGCCATGGTTCGACTCCGCTGAGAACTGCAACCCTCATTTTTTTTGCGGTGTGCAGTGTAAAATTTGTATCTCTTTTTCATTACAAATCATAAGTGAAAAGTTTTGGTATTTCTATTGTTACGCTTGTTCCGTAATACGTTTGCTCATCAGTATAAATATCATCTTTGTAAAGAATGCTGATGGGTATTTTATTTTGCGCATTTACAATATCGAGTATGCCCTGCAGGTTTTTTGTTCCTGTACCATGCTTGCGGTAATTGCTTAGTGTAGCTGCTTTTTTGCGGCCGACACCATTATCGGTGATACGAACAATAATTACCTCTTCTTTTTCTTCCATAGTAATAATGAGCATCCATGGTTCTTGTTCACGGTTGCTTAGGCCATGCAGCAAAGCATTCTCTACAGGCACCTGCAGCAAGCCCGGCGGTACTTGTAAGTGCTGCCATTTTTCTATTAAAGTTGCCTGGGGCAATTGCACTTGCAGATGTTTCAAATACATAAGTTGATGAATGTATATTACATTATTCACCAACTGCCATTCGTGTAAAAGCGGGTGTGCGATCTTTTGCTGCTGCGCATGAAAGAAGATAAGGTTGATGCTTTCGCCCAGGCGGCTGATAACGGTTTCAGCTTCGGGCTTATCGTCCATTTGCGCACCAATAGTATTAAGTGCATTTAAAATAAAATGCGGGCGAAACTGGCTGCTTAATGTAACCACCTGCATATTGGCAAGCTCTCTTTGCTGCGCGGCTTTTACAGCTTCCAGTTCTGCTTCTTTGCGTAGGGCAATGGCCTGTGCAAGTGTTCTTTTTCTTTTAAGGTTTAGTACATACACCGCAGTTATAATTACAACTGATGAACAAAGCAACCAAAACCACCATTGCTGCCAAAGGAATTTATCGATGGCAATAGCATATTTGTGCAGGCTTACTGTACCATCGCTTTGGCAAATTTGTACATACAGTTCGTAACTGCCAGATGCAAGGTTGGTAAAGCTGTAAACTGTTTGCAGATTTGGTTGTGCAAATACAAGGCTGTCGCCTTTTTTTAAAAAGGCAACAGATAGGTACCTTGGCATATTGTCGCGGCTTTGAAAGCGCACCGCGATTTGTAAACTATTTTTTGTGGGTGCAATATTTATGCTAGCGTTTTCTTTTAAAATTTGTTGGTTATCGCCTATTAATACGGGCAGATCGGGCATTACTTTATAGGTGGGTATGGAAAGCCATGTTTTAATATCCCATTTATAAAGCATATCTGCAGTGGCAAACCATACGGAGCTATCGCGTTTATCGGTAAGTATGGTATTCTGCTCAAGCTCTGCGGTAAAGCTTGTCTCTTGCGGGTTAAGGTATCGAAGCAACACTTTTTTGTGCTGGTGCCATTCGTTTAGATCGAGCAGAAGCATTTTATCCTGCGCACCAATCAGCAGCCAGTTGTTCCATATTTTAAGCTGCCTTATTTTTAACCCATCGGGCAAAAGCGGGTGATGTATCTTTTTTATTTGCGATGGGGAAACTGTATCGATGCTGTAGTCTTCGTAATAAAGTAAAGCATGCTGCAATGTGCCCAGCCATACCGTACCCGATGCATCCGTTGCCGATGCGGCGATACCAAAATTTGTTTCGCCTTTGGCAATAAGCCTTGTAACCGCTTTTTGTTTTTCAGGATAATAAACGGCCCACCCTTTACTACCCTGCCCCAGCCATACGCGTTGTTTTTTATCTTCTGTAATGGTAGTCGTATTCTGAATATAATTCCCTTTTATACTGTCAATTATTTGCCAGTGGGGCTTAGCGGATTGCAAACTATTTACATCCGCAAGCCAAAGCCCTTTGTGGTCTCCCGCCCCAAAATAATATCGTTTATTATCCGGCGAAACATATTGATAAAACCCGTTTACATTTTTGGTAAGCGATTTTTTGTTGCCTGCATTATCATACTGGAGCAGCCCGTAATTCAGACTCTCCCCGATAAAATAATTGTAGCCGCCAATGCTTATAGCACCGGGCAGAAAAGCAAGTCCGGCTTGCCTTAGCATTGTGGCTTTGCTGCCGTCTAAAACACTGAGGTTACCATCATAACTAGCTACCCAAACCCTGTTCTTGTCGTCTTGCGCAATAGCATGGATATTTGCCGCACTTACTCCATTAAAAATAGCAGGGTATTTTTTTAAGTGAGGAAAAAAACGGAAGGGTTTATTAAAACTTCCCATATAGTAATTGCGCTGAATACTATCGTACAACACACTCATTATTTTTTCTGCAGAAGAGATATCAGCAATGGGGTTATTCAAATTATTTTTAGGTGTAATGCCCTGGATATCCGTGGTAATATCTTTAAGAAAATAATGATCTGTATTTTCAACAGAAAGGTTGATACTGTTTGAAGTGGAATCAATTAAACGCCCTTTATTAAAATGGTAAAGCGCAGCTGCGCTTTGCGCATACCATTCATTTTCTGATATTAAATCTATAGAAGTTAATCGTGGTTCATTAATGGCCGCACTAAATGCAAATTCCACTTTTGTCTTATTGATTAGTTCACTAAAAATCCATTTGCCAGGATAGTAATCTATGCGGTAAGCGGCACCAGCACTGCTAAAAATAATATCAGAAAAAATACCGGGCACAACAGGCAGATCATACACCGGAATAAAATCCCCTTCGCTAAACTTGTACTCAATAAACCTTTCTTTTAAAGCAGTACCAAGGTAAATGGTGTTGCCC
>JANXWM010000067.1 GCA_025351145.1 Chitinophagaceae bacterium | reverse complement strand
CAACCATTATCTATACCTCGGGTACTACAGGTTTTCCAAAAGGTGTAATGTTAAGCCATAGAAACATTGTAAGCAATGTAGAAAACGGTAAAATAAGTTTTCCATTCAGTAACAATCCTGAGGGAAGAACCCTTAGTTTTTTACCGCTCAATCATATTTTTGAGCGCATGATATCTTATATATACATCACCAGTGGCAATGGGATCTATTATGCCGAGAGCCTCGACACCATTGGAGAAAATTTAAAAGAGGTGAGGCCTGCCCTGTTTTGCACTGTGCCAAGGTTATTGGAAAAAGTATATGAAAAGATCATAGCCAAGGGTGCGGAGCTCAAAGGCATCAAGAAAAAATTATTTAATTGGGCGGTTAGCCTTGCCAATGAATATGAATTAAAGGGAAAGAGCCCCTGGTATAAACTGCAGTTATCACTTGCCAATAAAATTGTTTTCAGCAAATGGCGCGAGGGATTGGGTAATAAGGTGGAGATGATCGTTACCGGCGGCGCAGCTTGCCAGGTAAAGTTGATACGCATTTTTACGGCTGCCGGCATTCCCATTTATGAAGGATATGGGCCTACAGAAAATTCCCCGGCCATTACGGTGAACAGGAAAAGAAAAGATGGAACAAAATTTGGCACCGTGGGCCTGGTATTGGAAGGGCAGGAAGTAAAATTGGAAGCCGATGGTGAGATCTGTGTAAAAGGGCCGAGTGTGATGATGGGTTATTATAAACGGCCCGACCTTACTGCAGAAACAGTGATCGATGGCTGGCTGCATACAGGTGATATCGGCATTTTTGAAGATGGTAAATTTTTAAAGATCACCGACCGTAAAAAAGAATTGTTCAAAACAAGCGGTGGTAAATACGTGGCGCCGGCACCGATAGAGAATAAGATGAAGGAATCACCATTCGTTGAGCAAATGATGATCGTTGGCGCTGAACAAAAATTTGTTGGTGCGCTGATCGTCCCATCTGTTCCCAATTTAAAAGAATGGATGCAACACAAGGGCATCCCTTTTACAACCATTGAAGACGCCATACACAATCCAAAAGTATTGGGCCTCTACAAGGAACTCATCGATTCCTTTAATAATTTTTTCAATCATGTGGAGCAGGTAAAAAAATTTGAATTGGTACCGCACGAATGGACCATTGAAACAGGCGAATTAACACCTACGCTTAAGTTGAAGCGTAAAGTGATCATGGAAAAGTTCAAAGGTGCAATTGAAAGGATATACAGTTGATAAATATCGGGATATTAAAATAATGCCTGTCTGAACAGACAGGCATTATTATGATCATTTGGTTTTTAGTTGTTGTTGTTTTTTGCATCCTTTTCTTTCTTGGCCTGCGCTTTTGCTTTATAGACCGGGTGTTTTACACCACGTGCCTCAAGGTGCTCAGCCTGGCGATTGATGCTTCTGCGGTGGTGCCTTACTTCCTTACGTTTGTGCAAAGCTGCTTTCATTCTAAAATGAGCCAGGTGGTTGCCAACTTCGTGTTTGTCTTCTTTTTTGTTTTTAATGGTGTTCTTCAGTTTGTTTTCTTCCTTTTGAACGCTCTGCGCCATGGCGCCGGCACTCATTACAATTCCTGTTAAAAGGAGAAATATGATCTTTTTCATGTTATAATGTTTTAATTCGGTGTATTAATAATCCTGCATGAGGGGTATGCCAATTATCGTGCCATGTATAAAGTTTAGCAGCTAACCTGGTGGATTTCAGCTTTATAATTTACATGATCTTCCGCCGTCACGTGGTGTTATCACCAGCAGCATTCAGCTGATGCAGTTGCGAAAAGGCCAATGGCGGCAAAGCGGCGAGCAAGATCAGTTAACGAATTTGATGTGAAGAGTGGCATACCAGCAATGAAAAAATTGATCTTACCATTGCTGGATAATGACACAAACCCCGGACCTATCCAGCAGTGCAAACTCTTTTGCGCCCCAGGGCTTTACAGAAATTTTATTACCGTTAGGATGAAGTAGTTCCGCATGCGTTGATACTACCTTGTTATAAACAGCGTCGATATCATCTGTCTGGATCCTAAGCTCCGGCCTGTCTTTCTCTGCAAATTCTTTACTTTGAATAATAAATATCGCGAGGCCATCTTTCTCTGCAATACAAGATGGTTCGCCAGATTTAAGATCATCATAGCCAACGCTAAATCCAAGGCATTCTATAAAAAGATCGAGGCCCACCCGGATGTCTGAATAAAATATATTGGGAATAAGTTTAGTGAATTTCATTTTCGCTCAAATTTTATAATAAACAAGCGTTAGGCTGGTAAGCAATTTTGCGTGATAAAGATATCTATAAAAGTTTTATTGCTTCCTCCGCCATAGATGTGCTTTCCGCACCCACCTCACCTCCCGTGAGCCGCCGCCGTTTGGTCTCCGACCAACGGCGAAACAATCCTACCCCGAATACTGGCCGCAGTATTTCACCACTACCATCTTTGAATTGTTGCCCGCTGGTCGGAGACCAAGCGGGGGCGAGCTTGTGTAAGGTATTATGGAACACCTACGACGACGGAGATTTTGCGTGATAAAGATATCAATAACAGTTTTATTGTAGTGGACTTAACAGAAATAATGTCGAACCAAATATATGAAATCTTTAAGGCATTGTACTCCCTGAAAGAGCCTGGATTTGAGAAAAAGAATGTTAGGTATAGAAGTAAGTAACTTTCCAACCATCTTGTAAATTTCCTGCCAAATCTTACAAAATGAAAAAAAATCGAGAACCTATCATTCATAAAGCTTCCACAAGTGACACGTTTTATTCACTGACCAGTCATCCGCAGTGGGTAAAACTATTATTAGACGGGAAGAAACCCTACAACAAGTTTCTGGAAGCCCTGATTGATCAATGCTTTTATCGTGAAAGAAATGAAAGAACTCATATAAAAAAGATGGCTGAAGATACTGGCTTTAAAACAACTGAAGTCACTAAATGGATAAGCCAGATGTATGAAGACATTTTTGAATTGAATGATACTAATCCAGAACTATTCAAACAAAATGGGATAAAACATCAGCTTCATTTTAAATATTGGGATTCTCATGCTACCCTTACCCTCTGGTTAATACATACGCCATCCCGTTTTGAAACATTTGATTGCTATTTTGTAAATGCCAAAGTAGGTACAAGCCTGTTTCATGTAAAGGACCTCAGGAACAATATTGAAGAAGGCGAACATACTAT
>JANXWM010000061.1 GCA_025351145.1 Chitinophagaceae bacterium | reverse complement strand
TATATTAAAGCAAAACAAGCAGAGGCAAAAGGCGGTACTACCCCGGCAAAAGACAGTTCAGCAACTGTAAAAAAATAATAAGATTAACCAGCGATAAAAGAAAAAAAAATGGCTTCAATAAGAGAGCATTTCGAAATGCCTTCAAAAACAAGAACCTGGTCATTGGCCCTGATATTTGCGGGGGCACTTTGCCTTATTATCGGGTTTATTACAAAAGGGATGAGCAGCGATGAGCAGGTTAAGTCTGTTTTCTGGGGAACATTAATGTATAATAGTATTTTCTTTACGCTTATTTGTAATGCAAGTATGTTTTTTATATGTGCTACAACACTTGCAATGGGTGGCTGGCAAATTGCATTTCGCAGGGTGCCTGAAGCTATTTCAGTAATGGTAAAAATATTTGGCCCTATTACCTTACTTATACTTGTGTATGTCGTATTAATCGATCATAACCATTTAATTTATCATTGGTTAAGTGATGAAGCAAAAACAGATCCTGTATTAAAAGGCAAATTGGGATTTTTGAATCCAACTTTTTTTCTTATTTGGACTGTGCTTGCAATTGGATTGTGGATAATTCTTGGTGCACGCATGCGTAAACTGAGCAGTGAATGCGACGAAGCTCCTATGGATGCAGAGACTGGGAGAAATTATATTTTGAGGAATACTGTAACGGCAGCTATGTTCATTGTATGGTTTGCACTAACTGTAGCTTCTACTATTCCGTGGTTATGGCTAATGAGTTTAGATGCTCATTGGTATTCTACCATGTACAGCTGGTACACTTTTGCCAGTTCTTTTGTATCTGGAATGGCTTTAGTTGCTTTATGGGTTATATATCTTAAGAATAAAGGTTATTTGGAATATACTAACGAGGAGCATCTCCATGACATAGGAAAATTCATGTTTGCATTCTCTGTTTTCTGGACGTATTTGTGGTTTTCTCAATACATGCTTATCTGGTATGGAAATATACCAGAAGAAACAATTTATTTTAAAGATCGTGTGCAGGGTGCTTACAAAGGCATATTCTTTTTAAACCTGATTATAAATTTTGTTTGCCCGTTATTGATTTTGATGAAACGTTCTTCGAAAAGAAATTATACGCTTGTAACATTTATGGCTGTTTTGATCATATTCGGCCACTGGATAGACTTTTATCAAATGGTAATGGGTAGTATTTCAAAAGGTGCAGTAACTTTAAGCTGGCTGGATTTTGGAATTGCGGCATTGTATGTTGGCCTGATCATTTTCTTTGTTGGGAAAGAACTGGCAAAAAAGCCATTGATTACAAAGTATCACCCTTTCCTGAAAGAAAGTATTATTCATCATACATAAAATGCCTGATTGTTTTTATGCCATGCACTTAATTAAATTGCAGGGCTGTTGAAAGATCATAAAAATTCCTTCAGTTGAAGTGTGCGACGCAACAGAAGCATCATAGTACTATTAAAGTTTGGTAAATAAATGTATTGCCATTAGCATTGAGAAATATATAATAAGGATTATACAGTTTTAGAATAAGCATTTAATAATAATCTTATGTCAATGATATTTGTTATAACCGTAGTTATTTTGGTTTTTCTGATTATTTTTCAGATTGCAAAAGCCAGTGAATATGTTGCAGTGCTAAAAGGCGAGGACCGCGCAAGAAAAGAAAATAATAAGATCAACGGGTTCTTTATGATCGCTTTTTTGATTGCGGGATTAATTGGTGTTTATTGGTGCAACACACTCCTTATTGACAAGACCCTTCTTGTTCATCCGTCAGCAAGTTTACAAGGCGAAAAAGTAGACTCCATGCTGCTTGTAACCCTCACTATAACCGGAATTGTTTTCGTTATTACGCAAATTGCACTTTTCTGGTTTGCTTTCAAATATCAGGAAAGTGAAAAAAGGAAGCCATTTTATTTTCCACATAATAATACCATGGAAATTATTTGGACTGTAATACCTGCGATAGCATTAACTGTTCTTGTTGTTATTGGTTTAAGGAATTGGTTTTCTTTTACAAGTGATGCGCCAAAGGATGCAATGGTTGTTGAAGTAACAGGAAAACAATTTGGATGGATATTTCGATACCCAGGTGAGGATGGAGTTTTTGGAAAGAAATATTTTCGAATGATAGATCCAGCAACTAATTCCCTTGGATTGAATTGGCGTGATAGTTCTGGTATTAATGTAAAGGATGATATATCAGCGCATGATGATATTGTTCAGGAACAAACAATGTACGCTGTGAAAAATAAACCTTTAAAACTTATTATTGGCTCAAGAGATGTAGTACATGATGTGGGCTTGTCATGGTTTCGTTTAAAAATGGATGCTGTTCCTGGTACGCCTACTACCTTATGGTTTACACCGATATATACAACTAAGGAGATGAAAGAGAAAACAGGTAATCCTAACTTTGTTTATGAAATTAGCTGTGATCAAATGTGTGGAAACAGTCATTATTCCATGAAGGGTATTATTGAAGTAGTTTCTCAGGCTGAGTATGATGAATGGATGGCTAAACAAAAGCCAGCTTATTATGGAGCATTTCCTGAAAAAGACCCTGCTACTATAAAACCTGTGACTCCGGTTGGGGACTCAACCAAAGCTGTGGCAGTTAAAGTGAATCAAAACGAAAAGCAGCTCCCAAAAAAGGCTAAAATTTAGTCAGGTACGAAACAAGATTGGAGTAGTATTGTTACTACTTATTATTATAAAGAATTTGAACTATGAGTAACGAAACGATTTTGCAGTCAACCATTGGTGTAACGATCCCAAGTGAAATAGACAACCATGAAGAGCATGTCCACCATCATCATGAAAGTTTTATAACTAAATATGTATTTAGTCAGGATCATAAGATGATTGGTAAACAGTTTCTTATAACTGGGATGTTCTGGGCGGTGCTTGGGGGTTTAATGTCTGTATTATTTCGTCTTCAATTAGGCTATCCTGACAGTACTTTTCCCTGGCTTGAGGATATTATAGGTAAGTGGGGGAAAGGTGGACATATTAGTCCGGAAGCGTATTATGCCTTGGTCACTACACATGGTACTGTTCTTGTTTTCTTCGTATTAACTGCAGGGCTTAGCGGTACATTTGCTAATTTACTAATACCGTTGCAGGTAGGCGCTAGGGATATGGCATCACCTTTTATGAATATGCTCAGCTACTGGTTTTTCTTCACCGCCAGTGTTATTATGCTTTCATCTGTATTCGTTGAAACAGGACCATTTAGCGGAGGGTGGACTGCATACCCGCCCCTTAGCGCATTAGGCAGTGCATCTCCTGGCTCAAAAACAGGAATGGATCTCTGGATTATAGCTATGGCATTATTTGTAGTTTCATCGCTTTTGGGAGGGCTTAATTATATTGTTACGATTTTGAATATGCGTACGAAAGGAATGACTATGACAAGGTTACCTTTAACAATATGGGCACTTTTCTTTACAGCAGTCTTGGGTGTATTATCATTTCCTGTTTTATTATCAGGCTTTATACTATTAATTTTTGACCGTAATTTCGGTACAAGCTTTTACCTCTCTGACATTTATGTTAATGGAGTAGGAGCTTTACCAAACGAAGGGGGTAGTGCAATTTTATTTCAACATCTTTTTTGGTTTTTAGGGCATCCTGAAGTTTATATTATCTTATTGCCGGCAATGGGCATGGTATCTGAAATACTTTCAACAAATTCTCGTAAGCCTATTTTTGGATATATGGCGATGGTAGGTTCTCTGTTTGCAATAGCAATCTTGGCATTCCTTGTTTGGGCTCATCATATGTTTGTAACAGGTCTTAATCCATTTTTAGGTTCAATATTTGTATTGCTTACACTTTTAATTGCAGTGCCTTCTGCCATAAAGGTTTTTAATTGGCTAACTACTTTATGGAGGGGAAATATTAGATTTACTCCAGCCATGCTCTTTGCAATTGGTTTCGTTAGCTTATTTATTTCTGGTGGCTTAACGGGTATCTGGCTGGGTAATTCTGCTTTGGATATTCACCTTCACGATACATATTTTGTAATTGCTCATTTCCATATAGTAATGGGTGTTGCAAGTATGTTTGGGATGTTTGCAGGTATTTATCATTGGTTCCCCAAGATGTATGGAAAGTACCTTAATAATAATCTTGGATATATACATTTCTGGTTAACTATGATAGGTGCTTACCTTATCTTCTGGCCGATGCATTATGAAGGTCTCGCAGGCATGCCAAGAAGATACTACGATATTGGTGCATGGGAAAGTTTTAAACAGTTTGCAGACTTAAACAGATTTATAAGTACAGTTGCAATGATTGTATTTGCTGTTCAGCTATTGTTTTTGTTTAATTTCTTTTACTCTATTTTTAAAGGCAGAAAATTAACAACAAAAAATCCGTGGAACTCAACTACATTAGAATGGACAACACCTATTAATCCGGGACATGGCAACTGGGTAGGTGAAATACCTGAAGTTCACAGATGGGCATACGATTACGGCAAGGATGGGCATGACTTTATACAACAAACTACCCCAATAGGTGAAGATGAAAGTATTCATTGATAAATTTGTTAATGCGGTTTGTGTAAATTCTTTTTTATAAAATTAGTGTTAGTGCCCTGAATAACTCAGGGCCTTTTTTTAAAAGTATTTTCCGGTTGAGATGAAGTTGTAAATGCTGGAACAGCATTTCAATCAATGGTATAATGAAAGGATCACTTAATAAATCAACATCTTTCTCCTTTGTTTCAAAAGTGAAAGACTACTTTCAGCTTGTAAAATTTACGCTCAGTTTTACAGTTGTTTTTTCCTGTGTCATCTGTTATTTGCTTGCACCAAATATTGTCTACTATGATTTGAAGATGATCGTTCTCCTTTTTATTGCAGGCCTTTTAATTACAGGAAGTGCTAACGCAATTAACCAGGCCGCGGAGAAAGATACAGACGCTTTAATGAGGCGAACCAGTAAGAGACCGATTGCTGATGGAAGAATGAGTGTATCGGAGGGGTATATTTTTGCTTTTCTGGCCGGCTTGATTGGTGTTTCGATGATGTTTTATTTTTTTAATCTTTCATCTGCACTTCTCTCCGCTTTTAGTCTTTTTTTATATTCATATATCTATACGCCGTTAAAAAAAATAAGTTCTTTATCTGTAATTATTGGTGGATTGCCGGGTGCTTTACCTTGTTTAATTGGTTGGGTTGCAGCTACTGATTTAATAAGCCCGTTTGCTGTGGTAAGAGGTACAGATATTTCAAATGGCGCTGGTTGGGCCTTGTTTGGATTGCAATTTCTCTGGCAGTTTCCTCATTTTTGGGCAATTGCCTGGGTTTCTCATACTGATTATAATAGGGCTGGATTTAAGCTATTGCCCGGAGGCGGGGCTCCAACAAAAATTACTGCATTGCAATCAATTGCTTATGCTGTAATGATGATACCTGTCGGTATTTTACCATACTTTTTTAATATTAGTGGTATCATAAGTTTGTGGATAGTATTAGTGGCCAATATTTTTATAGTAATACAGTGTATAAGGTTATATATTGAAATGGATGTAAATGCAGCACGCAGGGTAATGTTTAGCAGCTATATTTATCTTCCAATTGTTTTACTTGCGTTACTTGCTTATAAAACTCATTAGCAGTTTTATAGTGATAAAAAGGTAATAATAATTGATTTATATTTTCTGTTGATTTGCATAGTGAGTAAGATTTTAAAATGCTATTTGATTTTGCTGAATAGAATTCGTAAAGTACGAGTGAGTGACACAACAGGGGCTTAATAGAAATGTAAAAGTTTGTTACCAAAGTAAAGAAATCAGCTTACTAAATATATAAACGATATTAAAAAAATAAGTGATGATGGCAACAGTGAGCAGTAATCAGAGGAATCGGATTCATCCACACAAGTTTACCTTGTGGGTAGCTATGGGGAGCATTGTAATGATGTTTGCGGGTTTAACTAGTGCTTATATTGTGCGCAGCAACCAGGCCAACTGGCTTGAGTTTTCTCTGCCTGGTATTTTTTGGTATTCCACTGCTGTAATTTTATTCAGCAGTGTTACTATGCATCTTTCTGTAAGGGCTTTTAAAGCAAGGGAAATGCAGCGTTACCGTTTACTTATAACAGTGACTATGCTGCTTGGCGTTCTTTTCGGGGTATTGCAGTTTATGGGTTTTGCTAATCTGATCAATCATGGAATCCCTTTAACAGGTCAGGGCAGTAACCCATCAGCTTCTTTTCTTGCGGTAATTACCGGTTTGCATATACTCCATGTACTTGGTGGTATTGTAGCATTGCTCGTAATTTTTTTTAAAGCCTATAGCTCAAAGTATAAAAGTTATAACCCGTTGCCGGTTGAACTGGCGGGCATATACTGGCATTTTGTAGATATTTTATGGATATATCTGTTCATATTTTTTAGTGCTGTACAATAATATTCAGTTTAAAATTATTTTGTACAGCAATTGATAGCAGCGTTAAAAGAATTAAATTTATTTTTGTTACAGACTAAAGATCTTTGGGCATCATCGTTGCGTCGCAGTATGTTCATCTGCAGTATAATAATTGAGCAATAAGCGAAGCAATAAAATTATCCGGATTAATTAAAATAGTTACTATTAAATATGCTTGTTTAACCAACAGCTAATAAATTTGCAAA
This sequence comes from Chitinophagaceae bacterium, assembly GCA_025351145.1. Taxonomy (GTDB): domain Bacteria; phylum Bacteroidota; class Bacteroidia; order Chitinophagales; family Chitinophagaceae; genus Limnovirga. Next base: position 10,481 of record JANXWM010000061.1, on the reverse strand, counting down.
CGAAATCAGAATTACCAACATGGCTACAACAACTGCAATCACACCTGTAAAATATTGGAGTGGCGGTAAAAGTCCGTTCAATGTAGAATATGGCAAATTAATGATGTGGTATTTCCTTATGAGTGATGCTTTTACTTTTGGGGCATTCCTTATTGCATACGGAACTACGCGATTTGCTACAAACGGGTGGCCCAACCCTAATGAAGTTTTCAGTTCTTACCCTTTTAAGCCTGAAGGCTCTTCTCCGGCACCATTGATTTTTGTAAGTATAATGACATTTATACTTATCATTAGTTCCGTTACTATGGTACTTGCTGTGCATGCTGGGCATAATATGGATAAAAAAGGAGTTGTGAGAAATTTGATTCTTACGATTCTGGGCGGGCTTGCATTCTTAAGTTGTCAGGCGTGGGAGTGGACACATCTTTTTCATGAAGGTGCCTGGTGGGGCCGCAATCCTTTCCCTAATGCTGATGGTACGCTTTCAACCACAAACTTTACCAACTTTTTCTTTACAATCACCGGTTTTCACGGCTTTCATGTATTTTCCGGTGTAGTCATCAACATAGTAATGTTGCTGATGACACTTGGAAACAAATTTGAACAAAGAGGTCATTACCTAATGATTGAAAAAGCCGGGTTATACTGGCATTTTGTTGATCTTGTTTGGGTATTCGTATTCACCTGCTTTTACCTGGTTTAATCATCTGAAAAAAATATTAAATGGAACAACATTCTGCAACTACAGTTTTGCCACATGGCCATAAACCAGATGCTGCTGTAAAAGAAATTTGGAAAGTAACGGGAATATTAACGGTACTTACGCTTGTTGAACTTGGTCTTGGTTTCTGGATGATGGGTATGCAAGATGAAACAACGAAGCATTTTATCAAAGGTGCTATCATCATATTAATGCTGGCGAAAGCATTTTATATTGTAGGGTATTTTATGCACCTGAAACATGAGATCAGAAACCTGATTATGACGATCTGTATTCCGTTAATCCTGTTTGCATGGTTTATCATTGCCTTTCTTTACGAAGGAAATTCTTACAATAACCTGAAGAATAAATACAATGGTTATTACAAGGAACACAGCAGTCAGCACATGGAGAAAAAAGAGGAACCAAAACCAGCAGAAACAAAGAAGCCGGGTGCGAAGGATTAATGACGGATATTACGGTTATTGAATTAATAATTAATAAAATTTCAAATACTTTAAACCATCGTCTCCGGCGATGGTTTTTTGTTACTAATATATTTTATGAATAAAAAAGCTTTATTGGCAATTTGTATTGCTGTCTTAATTCCCCTTTTCTGCTACATTATATTAAAGTCAGAAAGCGACGATGCCGTATTAATGCCCCAGCATTACCTGCCAGATTCCGTTGTTTCAACTGTTTCTCAGGGGAAGATGAGCACTGATACAGTTTGGCATAAAGTAGCAGACATAAGGCTTTTGAATCAATTGGGAGATACTGTAAACCTTTACGATATTAAAGGCAAAGCCATTGTAGCAGATTTCTTTTTTACCAGTTGCGGCTATATATGTCCTAAGCTTACACAGAACATGGCCAAACTTCAGCAATCGTTTATGCGTGGCGGAGATCCTATGAACAAAATAGATACTTCAGTTGTGCAGTTTGTTTCTTTTACAATTGATCCTGAAAGAGATTCAGTTGCTAAACTTAAAGCCTATGCTGATAAATACGGGGTAAACTATGATAACTGGTGGATGCTTACCGGATCCAAAGATTCTATTTACAATTATATTTTCCAGGAACTAAAAGTCGATAAATATGATAGTAACGGACCTATAGATACCAACTTTGCGCACACACAAAAATTTGTATTAATTGATAAAGATCATATTGTACGCGGCTTCTATAACGGTCTTGATTCCTCATCTCTAAGCAAGCTGGCAAAAGATATTGGCCTGTTAATGATGGAGAGTGATCCCAATAATCCTGAGCCATTACCATTCGATCCCACACAAATGGCCATATTTTTTGCAATCACTTTTATTATAGTTATTACACTCACAAGTATACTGGCACGAAACAAAAAAAGGGAAGAGAAAAAATAAAATTATGTTACAACAAGGTTTGCAGAAAAACGATAAAAAAGCAAAGCAGTTAATATGGGTATTTTCAGCAGTTGTATTTTCAGCAGTTGTATTACTCAGCAACTTTAAACTCGATATTCACCCGGGGTTCAATGTACATATTTTTGCAGGCTTCAATGCAGTTATTAATGCAGTTATCGCAGTTTTGCTGGTGGCCGCATTAATAGCTGTTAAGAAAAAAAATTATCTTTTGCATAAGCGCATTATGCTTACCGCACTCGTACTTTCCGTATTGTTTCTTGTTTCGTATATCGCCCATCATTTGCTCGCAGGCGAAGCAAAGTTTGGAGATGCTGATCACGATGGCATACTCTCAAATGCAGAACTGGCGCAGGTTAGCACTATACGTATTGTTTACCTCGTTATACTTTTTACGCATATTTTTCTCGCCGCTGTTATATTGCCATTTATTTTATTTACAGCATACCGCGCATTGATTTCCGAGTACAGCGCGCATAAAAAACTGGCACGTTACACATGGCCTTTATGGTTTTATGTAGCTGTAACCGGCCCCATTATTTATTGGCTCATAAGCCCTTATTATCATTAGACCAGTTAGGAATTTTCAGGCAAAATTATCTGCGGAGGAATACATGATTTTAGCCGGGCCAATATCTCTTTTCACCGTTCCTTGCGTCGCACACTTTTACCAAAGAAATATTTTCAGCTTTCAACAGCCCTTTAAATGCTAAGGTAAAACCTGTTCAGCAAACATAATTTTTCGAAATAACAATGAGTTATTAAAGCTCTTCAGGCTTAATCATCACATCAATATTAAAACTCCTGCGGTGGTATTTGCACAAGCCAAATTGCTCAATCGCAGTGCGGTGCTCCAGCGTACCATAACCTTTATTCTTTTTCCAGTTGTATTGCGGAAATTCTTTGTGTAGTTGCTGCATATAATCGTCTCTGTATGTTTTGGCCAAAATACTGGCAGCAGCAATATTTGCATAAATACTGTCACCTTTTACAACACATTGATGCGGCAATAGATTATAAGCTGTAAAACGGTTGCCGTCAATCAATAATAATTCGGGTCTTATACTTAATGCATCCAGAGCCTTGTGCATCGCTTTAAAAGATGCATTTAAAATATTGATCATGTCTATCTCTTCGTTATCAATTATGCCAACTGCATAACTGGTGGCATTCGCTTCTATAAAAACACGCAGTGTTTCCCTGTTTGTTTTTGTAACCAGTTTGCTGTCGTTTAATAGCGGATGAAAGAAATCTCCTGGCAGTATTACAGCCGCCGCAAATACAGGCCCGCTGTAGCATCCACGGCCTGCTTCATCGCAGCCTGCTTCAATAAGGTGTTCCTGGTAAAATGGTTTCAGCATATTTGATATTGCGAATATCCAACTCCTTTAATTTTATTGATTCTTTTTCCGGAAAACTTTTTATTCGCTCTTCTGCTAATACCTTTACCCGCCGAAATAATTACAACAAAGCTGTACCCGGAACTGTTGAATAGAATTACCAAACGTACAAGAGTGCGACGCAAGAAAAGCTTCATAGATTATCTGAAGCTGGGTTCAAAAAAGTGAGTGATATTAATTTAAGAACAGAACATAAAATGATGACTGAAGAAAGACAAAAAAAAATAATTGCGAACTGGCTATTAACCGGTGTGTGCATGCTGGTAGTGCAGGTACTGCTTGGCGGTGTTACAAGGCTTACGGGTTCCGGGCTTTCTATAACCGAGTGGGACCCGCTGATGGGTGTACTGCCGCCGCTTAACGAAACCCAATGGCAGCATGCATTTGAGGGCTATAAAAAAATTGCACAGTTCAAATACCTTAACTATGCTTTTTCGCTGAGCGATTTTAAATTTATTTATTTCTGGGAATGGTTTCACCGTTTGTGGGCAAGGTTTATGGGTATGGTGTTCCTTGTTCCGTTTATTTATTTCTGGATAAAGGGCTACTTTAAAAAATGGATGATCACCCCGCTTATAATGCTTTTTGTTTTGGGTGGTATGCAGGGCCTTATTGGATGGCTGATGGTTAAAAGCGGTCTTAATGAAGAGAACCTTTATGTAAGCCATTACCGGCTTGCCATTCATTTTATGGCGGCGATGCTGCTGATTGTTTATACCCTTGTTTTTGCACTAAGTTTGGTTATACCAAAAGAGCAGAGGATACTTAACAACCCCCTTAGAAAATTTGCTGTTAGTATAACTTCGGTACTGCTTATACAGCTCGTATATGGCTGTTTTATGGCTGGCTTAAAAGCTGCAAGTGCAGCACCTACCTGGCCATCGATCAATGGTTCAATTATACCGGATAACCTTTTTAAAGATGGTTTTTTTGAAAGCATTTTGCACAATACCATAACCATTCATTTTATTCACCGTACACTTGCGTATATTATTTTTATACTGGTAATATGGTGGTGGTTTAAAGCAAGAAAGGAAATAAGCTCTGCATCTTTTAACCGCGCAAAGAAATGGCCTTTGATACTGGTTATTATGCAGGTTGTACTCGGTATTGTTACAGTGCTTAACAGCACTTCAATTGTGCCTGGTAAATTTGGTGTGTTTGAATGGTTTGCCGAACTGCACCAGTTAACCGGCATGCTTTTACTGCTATCCCTTGTTGCCGTGCTTTATATTTTAAAGCCTGCAAAATAATATGTGCAGTAAGGGCTTTCATCGGCCCGTGTAAAAGATTCTTCCTCCCAAAATACTTTTTTACATTAACTTTTCTGAATCATTTTTAAACTGTTTAAACGGATAAATGTTTCAGACTTTAAAAAAATATATTGTTGGCATTTTTTATTCCCTGCCTGTACAATTGTTGTTATTGCATTTCAAGCGTTACCAGTTACTGCTTGTTTTTTGGTATATACTTTTTGCAACAGTGAGCGGAAATTTTATGCAGTCGTTTGGAGCTAATTCACTTTACCTGGCACCTGAATACCTTGGTAAAGTAAATGCGTTAAGCACTGCATTTGTTGGCTTTGGCATTGGTGTTTTTATGATGAGCTGGAATATTTCAACTTTTATTGTAAACACAAAACACATCCGTTTCCTTGCTACTACCGCACAGCCATTTTTAAAGTATTGTATTAATAACGCCATACTGCCCCTGCTATTTCTCTTCTTTTATTTTTATAACGCAGTTAATTATGCAACTGACCAGGAGCTCATCAGTACAACCGATATTATTATTTTAGTGAGTGGTTTTTTAGGTGGTTTCGTGTTAAGTATTTTCATTGCTTTTGCTTATTTCTTCAGTGCCGATAAAACCATTTACCGCCGCATGGGTAATGTAATATTAAGGGCCAATAAAAAGTATGAACGCTCTTTAAAACGTCAACCAATTCTTAAGCAAAAGGGAGATGTACGTGTTGACTGGTTTTTAAGCGCAAGTTTTGGTTTGCGTAAACCAAGAAATGTAAATCATTACTCACAAGAGTTTTTTGATGCTATTTTTAAACGCCACCATATTGCAGCAGTGCTGGCTATTTTATTTGCATTTATATGCTTGCTTGTAATTGGTTTCTTTTCAGATAATGATATTTTCCAGGTGCCTGCCGCTGCAAGTATTACCGTTTTTTTTGCAATATTGATTACTGTTGAAACTGCTTTCTCCCTGTTTCTGGGCAGTTGGGTTTTACCAGCATTACTGGCACTCTATCTCGGTATTAACTGGATGTACGGCCAAAACATTATTGACCCGCGCAACAAAGCCTATGGGCTTAATTACACCAATGAAAATGAACGCCCTTCTTATAACCGCGACAGCATTATGCAAATGGTTGCTCCCGAAAATACTGAAGCAGACAAGCAGGTCTTTTTAAACATGTTGCAAAACTGGAAGAATAAACAGGCAGACGATAAGCCTGTACTATTCATCATCAATACAAGTGGCGGCGGCACCCGCAGTGCAACATTTACATTAAATGTTTTGCAGAAATTAGACAGCCTTACGCAGGGGCAGTTAATGCCAAAAACCTTTCTAATCAATGGTGCTTCGGGTGGCATGCTGGGCGCTGCTTATTTTCGTGAATTATACCTGCAGAAAAGTAAAAACAAAACCATTAACCTGCAAAACAGGTCTTACGACGAAAATATCTCCGGTGATCTTTTGAATCCTTTATTTACTTCACTAATCTCAAGAGATATCGCAGGCCCCGTACGAACTTTTCAATCGGGTGGGCATTGGTATGTACGCGACCGTGGTTATGCATTCGAAGAAAAGATGAACGACAATACAAAAGGTATTCTCAATAAAACAATCGGTGATTATAGAGAAGCGGAATACAAAGCCGATATACCACTCATGTTCTTCAGCTCAACCATCACAAGAGATGGCAGGGAGATGGTCATCAGTACGCACCCTGCAAGGTTTTTAATGCAGCCAATTACCGACTCAGATCACATTGCTCAAACTGATCCTGATCTGATAGATTTTACTTCCTTCTTTGCACGGCAGGATCCACTTAATCTCCGCCTGTTATCAGCCCTCCGCATGAACGCTACATTCCCTTATGTGCTGCCAAATGTATGGCTGCCAACCAACCCCGTTATTGATGTAATGGATGCAGGCCTGCGCGATAATTTTGGCCAGGAAACCACACTCCGTTTTATAGATAATTTTAAAGATTGGCTGCAGCAAAATACAAGCAAAGTTGTGTTGATACAAATACGCGACAGGCAAATAGGCGATTGGGAAAAACCTTACGAACCCAGCAGCGTTCTCAGTTCTGTTACCAAGCCAATCCTGCTGCTGCAGAACAACTGGTATAAGCTCCAGGATTATTTTCAAATAGACCAGTTAAACTTTCTTGCCAAAAACTATGGCCAGCAGTTTTACAAAGTTTCCTTTCAGTATGTGCCTTCAAATATCAACGCATCTGCCGCACTCAATTTTCATTTAACTGCCTCCGAAAAAATTGATATAGAAGCCGCACTCAGCAATCCTTACAACATGAAATCTTTCACAGAAATTAGTGAGTTACTCAAATAGATTTATCCATCACAAGCTGTAGTAATAAATACATTTTTTGAACCAGGCAGAAGCAGTACTATTACGCTTCCCTTGCGTCGCACTCTTGTACGTTCATAACAATACTGAACATGGGTTAGCTCCGCAATACAACAACCTTAAAGCAAAAGCAGGTTACTTACATTTCGAATTATCCGGCTTAATGTAATAGCTTTTATATTTTTTCGATTTCGGGTTCATACAGCCCTTTAAATTCAGTATTTCTATGTTGCGAAAATCAACAGGCTGACCTTCGCTTTGCAGTGCAATAAAACCTTCAGTAAGCAGTTTGCCATCCTGCTTTATTTTGGGGTCATAGTTATGCACTACACCGCCGCCAATCTGTGGTTTGGTATATCTAAGCACAGTGTCGCCGTTAATGATATGTGTAACCAGCGAATCACCAAGTACAATTATTTCTCCTTTTACCCATTGGTCACCTTCGTAAGTTTTAGAACTTGATTCAATGCAATGCCTTGGATCTATCTTTCCATTATAGACTACATCAGTTCCCGGCGAACACATATTTCCCGTAGGCCGTGGTTTACCATCTCCCAAACCGCCCAGCAGTTGAAACTCAATAGAGATAGGCCAGTCCTGGTCTTTCGGCATAGAGCGGGGGTCTTGTGAATGGATCATCACGCCGCTGTTTATAATCGTATACGATGGAGCATCTTTTCTCCACTCGCCAACAAAACGGTATTCAAATTTTAAGTGGTAATAGGAGTAAGGTTGTTTGTAATAAAGGTGGCCAAACTGTTCATTGAATTTATCGTATTGATCATAACGCACTTCTATTATTCCATTCTCCACCTTGAAAGTATTTCCATAATTATCGCCGGGTTCGTGGTGGTTTATCTTGGCTATCCAGTCGTTAATATTTTTTCCGTTAAACAGGCTTACCCATTCTTCTTTATCTGCATTGCGCTGTGCAATGCTGCAGAACGGAATGATCGCAATAACAAAAAGATAGATGTAAAATTTGCGTTGAAATATTTTTTTCATGATATGGCTTTGTTGAGAAAGTTGTGAGTGAATATTAATGGCACTAAAATTAACTGATAAAATGAAATGACGATTGAAAATAATATTACGCTTCGATAAAAGCTGCTTAGAAATCCTTCAGTACAAGAGTGCGACGCAAGAGACGATGCCATAAAACACTTCAATCAGGTCCATAAAAATTTGTACGATTATTTTTAAGTACAACAAATAAAAACATACCTTAACAGCGCTCATTTTAATTCCTCCAATCTCAAAAAAATATCATGAGAAAATATCTTGCCATTGCAGTTTTAGTTGTTTTATGTCTTGCATCAAAAGCTGATATTCGTTTACCGAATGTGATCAACAGCAACATGGTTTTGCAGCAACAGTCAACGGTAAAATTGTGGGGCTGGGCCGGGCCAAGTGAAAAAATTTATATTACCACATCGTGGAATAATAAACTCGATTCAACCGTAACCACCAGGGATGCCAACTGGATGCTAACCGTGCAAACGCCCACTGCAGGCGGGCCTTACACGATTACCATGAAAGGTGATAATACCATTGTACTCGATAATGTACTCATTGGTGAAGTATGGGTTTGCAGCGGCCAGTCGAATATGGAAATGAATTATGGCTGGGGCCTGCCCGATGTAAAAGCAGAACTGCCCACCTGCGCCAATAAAAATATCCGGTTCTTTTATATTCCAAAAACAACATCAAAAACAGCGCAGGATAATTGCGGAGGTCAATGGGTTAACTGCGATTCCAATACCTTAAAAAGTTTCAGCGCAGTGGGTTATTTCTTCGGTAAAAAACTCAATACTTCATTGAATGTTCCCATTGGTTTAATCAATGCCAACTGGGGCGGCACACCCGCAGAAGTGTGGACAGAACCCGATGCAGTAAACAACGATCCCGAATTAAAAGCAGCTGCGGCAAAGCAACAACCTTACGACTGGTGGCCGCTTACTCCCGGCGCAACATTCAACGGAATGATCGCTCCCATCAGCAATTACAATATTGCCGGCGCCATCTGGTACCAGGGCGAAGGAAACACCATTGCGCCAAATACTTACAGCAAATTATTAACCACGATGATCGGTACGTGGCGCAAAGCATGGAACAAAGATTTGTCTTTTTACTACGTACAGATCGCCCCTTATACTTACGGCAATAAGTACATTTCATCCATTATTCGTGAGCAGCAAACAAAGGCGATGAGTTTATCAAATACCGGCATGGTGGTGGTTACAGATTTAGTTGACAACATAAAAGACATTCACCCGAAAGACAAGCACGACGTGGGTTACAGGCTTGCCAACTGGGCACTTGCCGAAACATATCATAAAGAAGTTGGCGCCTACAAAAGCCCCATGTACAAAAGTATGGAAGTGCAAAATGATAAAGCCATCATTACATTCGACAATGCACCTAACGGGCTTATGGCTAAAGATAATTTTATAACAGAAATTTATATTGCAGGTGCTGATAAAAACTTTTTCGCGGCCACGGCCACAATCGAAAACAATAAATTAATTGTTTCAAGTGCGGAGGTTGCCAATCCTGTTGCGGTGCGTTTTGGTTTTGGCAATACGGCCATGCCAAACCTGTTCAGCAAAGAAGGCTTGCCGGTAAACCCTTTCAGAACGGATGATTGGGAGCTGGACAGAAGTAAAGAATAACTGGATAGAATAGCCTTTTCTGGATTGTGCCGAATAAAGAAGTCCTGCAATTTGCAACGGCCAAAAAGTATAGTGCCTAACATATATCCCAGCATGTCATAACAGTAAAAGAACCTACAAAGGTGCCTGAAACATCTGACTCTATCACAGTATTGTACATGCCCATTTTATAAAATAATTCCTTGTACGGGAAAGCCTGATAATCTAATTTCCAATTGTTTGCCCAAAATTTCCTGACAAGAAATTGGTATTAGCGCTTTGATAATAAAACTTGAAGCCGCGTTAGTTTTTTACTGCCTGTTTCTATAAAAATATTATTTAAAGATGACCGTAGCTGAGCGTATTTATGTGGCTATCTTTTACATTTTATGATTGATCCTCATTAGCCAGGCGATGATATGAAATTTGATAACCGACTGTTCGGCTAACCGGGGTTGCTGATGGCGAGGCATATCTAAAGGCGGTTTCATTTACAAGCCTTGCGCCTGCTCCGGTTGTGTAAATTACTTTTCGTTTGGCAGAACCAAATACAGAGCCGGTAATTCAAGAGAATTTATAATCAACCATACATCTTCTCATAATTATGGAATAAAAATTAAGTTCTTGTTTGAGTTGCTATCGTTCACTTTGGCCCTTTAAAAAATCAAACCGTATCAGTACCTCAGCAATTATTATAAAAAGTATGTAATACTAA
>JANXWM010000057.1 GCA_025351145.1 Chitinophagaceae bacterium | reverse complement strand
AGGTAAGAGGTGCCCTTGAAGAACTGGTTCGCTATACAACAGACCGAAAATACTGATGCAAAAAAGGTGGAAAATACAAAGTGCAGATGAGACGAATGTTTTAGCATTGTCAGGTTCCTTAAGGATACATAAAGCCCTTTGCAAAATATTAGTGCAAAGGGGTATTGATACTTTTGAAAAAGCAAAATCTTGGTTCAGGCCTCAATTAAAAGATATCCACAGCCCCTGGCTGATGAAAGATATGCAGGCTGCTGTTGCTCGCATACAAAGTGCCATAATAAATAATGAAAACATTCTTGTATTTGGCGATTACGATGTTGACGGTACTACGTCTGTCGCCTTTATGTATCGTTTCTTAAAAACAGTTTATCCAAAAGTAGACTTCTACATCCCCCACCGTTACCGGGAAGGATATGGCATTTCAAAAATTGGTATAGATCATGCTAAAGTCAATAATTTTACACTTGTTATATCCCTCGACTGCGGCATTAAATCTGTTGATCTTATTACCTATGCAAAAACACTGGATATAGATTTCATCGTCTGCGATCACCATTTACCCGATCTGGAATTACCTCCGGCCATAGCCATACTTAACCCAAAACAAATAGACTGCAATTATCCTTACAAAGAATTATGCGGTTGTGGTGTGGGGTTAAAGCTCATTCAGGCTTTATGCGAAACATGGCAATTGCCGTCATCTGCATGGCAGCAGTATCTCGATTTGGCAGCAACGGCAATTGCTGCAGATATTGTCCCCGTCACCGGCGAAAACAGGATTATGGCTTTCTTTGGCTTGCAAAAAGTTAACGAAAATCCATGCATGGGCATAAAAGCTTTACTGCAATTAGCCGGTCACCAGAAAAAGGTACATATCAATAACCTTGTGTTCATTGTTGCCCCCCGTATAAATGCAGCAGGCCGAATGGACGACGCTAAAAAAGCCGTGCAATTATTCATCGAGGAAGATTATAATAATGCACTCCTCTTTGCCGAAATGCTGCACGATGATAATACCGACCGCCGCGAAGCAGATAGCAGCATAACCGAAGAAGCCCTCGCTATTATTAATGGAGATACCCAATTAATTACCCGCAAAACAACAGTCATTTACCGCAATCACTGGCACAAAGGTGTAGTAGGCATTGTAGCATCAAGGCTTATTGAAAGTTTTTACAGGCCCACAGTGGTACTTACAAAAAGCGGCGATATTGTTGCAGGTAGTGCCCGCAGCGTACCCGGCTTTAACTTATATGAAGCTATCCATGCCTGTAAAGATAGTCTCCTTGGCTACGGCGGTCATTTTGCCGCAGCGGGAATGACGCTGCTCGAATCAAACGTTGAGCAGTTTGCCGATAAATTTGAAGAAGTAGTTGCAGCAACCATTACAGCCGAATTACTTATACCTGAATTAATCATCGATGCAGAAATAGATTTTAAAGATATTACGCCCTCCTTCTACAATATTATTCAGCAGATGGAACCCTATGGCCCCGAAAACATGCGGCCTGTTTTTATTACACGCAACATAACGGAAAGCGGTTATTCACGTATCGTAAAAGAAAAACACATTCGTTTTGCACTAACCAAAAACAACTGTTCCATTACGGGTATCGGCTTTAATCTTTCAGAAAAATTCCTGCTGCTTCAGCAAAATAAACCCATCGATGTCGTTTACACCATAGACCTTAACGAATGGAACGGCGAAGAAACATTGCAACTAAAAGTTATCGACCTCACACTATCGCAGCAAAACACCGTTTAATTAATACATTTTTGGGGCCCGGCATTTGTATTTCATGGCATCGCCTCTTGCGTCGCACTCTTGTACGTTCAGATACTTTACGCAGCGAACAGCCTGCGAATTATTAAATAGCACCTTAATGATCATACCGCAAACAACATAAAGCATTTCTTCATTCGTTTCTATCCCGCATCAGATAAACCCGGATTTTGCATTTGGCTGTATTGGCTGTTAAAAGTTCAGTTATATTCTACAGTATAAGTGTGCGACGCAAGGTACGATGCCATAAAAGTCTGCTGCCGGGCCCAAAAAATTTCTATTGTAAAATTTGGGATAAAGAAAAAAATGCATATTTGCTTTCTCATTTTTTAATAAAATCATCCTGAATCAATGCGTATTCTAATTTTCCTTCTTACCATAATTACCCTTCAGTCTTCGGCCCAAACAGATACTGTGTACAAATACTTTAATGCAAAATGGAAACCTGTTCAAAAAGATTCAGCCTTCTTTATTGGTAAGATTGTAAAAGAAGCCAACGGCTATCACCGCAGGGATTTTTGGGCACAAACAAACGTATTGCAGTTCGATGGCTTTTTTGAAGATGCCGAAACAGAAAAGGAAAATGGCCCGTCAAGATTTTATAACGAAAATGCTGTGTTATTAGATTCTGTAAATTATGAACACGGCAAAGAAAATTCAAAATATGTTTTCTATGAAAATCATGCTGTAAAAGGATTTGCACAGTTTAATACAACAGGCCAGGTTACAGAACAGGCGGGTTATGATGAGAGCGGCAAAACAATTCCGGGTTATATTTTTCAAAAGGAGGCCGTGTTTCCGCATGGGGTTCAGGCATGGCAGAAATATCTTGTAAAGGGTTTAACCTCAAATCAACCCAAAGCATATTTAGATGGAAAGATGAGTGGAACCGTTGTGGTTTCATTCCTCGTAAACAAACAAGGCAATGTAGAAGAAGCTAAAGTTATTGAATCATCAGGCTATGATGAATTGGATCAACATGCACTCAACGTAATAAAGAATAGCCCCAAATGGATTCCGGCGGTTCAATACAATGAAGCAGTGATTTACCGGCAAAAGCAATCGCTTACGTATGCGCCACAGCAATAAATATTCAGTCAATTGATGAGTTGCCCGGCTTTTGAATTACTATGAAGCTTTCCTTGCGTCGCACTCTTGTACTGCATATTATTATTGAGCAAATAATGCAGTCAGCAAGATAATTGGCTTAGCGGTTTAATATTGCGGCCACTTCATATTTCAAGTTTCTCCAAAACCATCAGCACCTCCAGAAATTTATTCCACGAAGCCTGCCATTCTTTTTTTGCTTCACTTATTTTTTCGTGATGCTCCTGCTCTATCTCGCCTTTTGATTTTAAATATTCTTCCGCTTTTTCAAGAGATGCTTTGTTTAACTCTTCTAATTTTTCTTTGTGTTCCATAGTGTGTAATTTAATGACTGATAAAAACAATATCATTATTTCGCCCTATACAAAATTACAACAATGATTACCGGCTACAGATATTTACTTTAACTACAAACGCTGCTTATTATTACAGTAATTATAAATTGAATTATTCCAAACTATATTGGCATCAACCTGTTGAAAATTATTTCACCTTCTGCATCTCACTTTCAATTTTGGAGAAGTTGATTTGCACTGACAGACCTTGAAACTCAGGTTGCTGTATCATACGGTCTTTATCTTTAAAACCATTTGCAACTGCTTTCATTAAATCATCTTCTGTTGCTTTGGCGTTTTTGTTCCTTGCATTTAAAATCGCTGAAAAGTACCAGGCTTCACTGTTGGTTGCATCAGCCATTTTATACAGCTCAACAAAATATCTTGCCTGCTCATCCCGGTTACCAGTAATAAGTTGATTGCTTATGGAGTAAAACGCCAGTGACAGGTAAGCAAGCAAACGTTGATTCATTGCGCCATCCTGGGTTTTAGCGTACGATTTCGTTTGTAAATCGCCAATGGTCTTACTCCAGTAGTTCATGTCTCCCTGCTGAAATTGCTGCATAAAACCTTCCTTCATTTTCTGTTCAGTTGCAAATATATTTTGCTGCAGTTTCAATTGATGCTGGTAATCGGAATTCTCTTCAACGGTAGCCTTCTTTTGCTTAAACCAGTTTACTTCATCAGTTAACCCATCCAGCATATTTATTGAAAGCTGACATTCCTGTACTGCTGTTATCAAGCTGGCTGTGCCACTAAGAGCACCGATTGCCTTTTTGCTTTTACCTGCAAAACTGTTTATAAACGCATCATCTTTTGCAATAAGTTTTCCGCGCATGGCATCCAGTTGCAAACCCGTAAATGCAGTGTTCATGATACTTTCAGGTGCCCACTCATGCTTGCCGTCAAAAAAAATAATCCGGTGCTTTGTTTGTGTTTTATCAAGGTCGTTGTTTATGGCAACAAGGTCAGTCATATTCATATCGCCCTGTCCGGCAATTGCAGTAAAACTGAAATGAAAATTACCGGCCGGCGTTCCATCTGGCAAAGCTGCGCCATTAGCGATAACCCCTTTCACCTCTTTATGGTTAAGAGCAATATATCCTGCAACCTTTGCACCACCTGAAAAACCACAGGTATAAATGCGGGTAGTATCGATCTTTAACCTGCCTTTCGTATCAGCAAAAATAGCCTGCCATATATTTTCGGTTGTTGCCCAGTCATTACCATTTTTTGAATTGTTGCTCCCTATTAAAATAAAATGATAAGCATCTGCAAGGGTCTTGTATTTTTCTAATGGAAGCGCACCATCTCCTTGCGGATCGAAAAAATAAATGACAGGTAAAACTTCATTATTTTCTTTTGTTGGAATATACAGGGCATAAGATTGAGATGCATCAGTTTTACAAATAACCTGAACAATAACTTTCCCGGTTTCAAATGTATCCGCAACAACTGCAGTTATTACGGCTGTATCTTTTATACTGTTATTATTTTCATTTTCTACAGGCGTTTTATGGGCACATGCAATGATGAAAAATGCAAGCATACTTAGCTTGCTGAATAGAGAATATTTCATACTTAAATGTATCTAAAATTCAACTGTAGTAAAGAGTATTTTTAAGGCTCGGATATTACCGCTATGATGGTTCGGCCAAATATTGAGCGTAGCCGAAATACACTCACCACTGTTCCGAACCCCGCCTCAAGCGGGGCAAGCTGTACAAGAGTGCGACGCAAGAGCCGATGCCATGAAATACTTCTTCAGCCGGGCCCAAAAAAAATGTAAATGTGGCTTGCAAGTTTTAAGTGAGGCACATTTATTTTACTCACAACTCCTCAAACCTGGAACACACCCGTTTTTAAATCTTCTATGTGCGCATTTTGGTTTGCCGCAGCAATTCCTTCACTTATCACAAGCCTTGTATCCACAGGATCAATAATATCATCAACCCACAAACGTGCAGCCGCATAGTAAGGCGTGGTTTGCTTTTCGTAGCTGCCTTTTATTTTATCAAGCAACGTTTTTTCTTCTTCAGCGCTTACTGATTTGCCTTTTGCTTTCATACTTGCCACCTGTATCTGCAGTAAAGTTTTTGCTGCCTGATCGCCACCCATTACTGCGATCTTTGCACTGGGCCATGCATATATAAAACGTGGATCGTACGCCTTGCCGCACATGGCATAATTACCGGCACCATAACTGTTGCCAATAATGATCGTGACCTTGGGAACCACAGAATTGGCAACAGCATTTACCAGTTTGGCACCATCTTTTATAATGCCGCTGTGTTCGCTGCGGCTGCCCACCATAAAGCCCGTAACATCCTGCAAAAACACTAATGGAATTTTCTTTTGATTGCAGTTAAGAATAAACCTTGCGGCCTTATCCGCACTGTCATTATAGATAACGCCGCCAAGCTGCATCTCTCCTTTTTTATTTTTTACAATCAGTCTCTGGTTTGCAACAATACCCACGGCCCAGCCATTAACGCGGGCATAACCGCAAAGGATTGTTTTGCCGTAGTCTTTTTTAAACTGGTCGAAAGAAGATTGCGTTGTATCTGTTGTTTCAGCATCAACGATGCGTTCAATAATATCCAGCATGTCGTAAGGCTTCGCATTGCCCGCATGCATAATGCTGTATAATTCGTTGGCATCTTTTACTGGCGGCAAAGCAGCAATGCGGTTGAAACCTGCAACAGGTTTATCGCCAAGTTTGCCCATGATCTTTTTTATTTCATCAAGGCATTCATGCTCTGTTTTAAATTTATAATCTGCAATACCGCTGATCTCCGTATGCGTTATGGCACCGCCCAAAGTTTCATTGTCAATATCTTCACCAATCGCTGCTTTTACAAGATAAGAACCCGCCAAAAAAATACTGCCATTGCCTTCTACCATCAGTGTTTCATCGCTCATGATTGGTAAGTACGCACCACCTGCAACGCATGCGCCCATTACAGCAGCGATCTGCGTAATACCCATCGCACTCATGCGTGCATTGTTGCGGAAGATGCGGCCAAAATGTTCTTTGTCAGGAAAAATTTCGTCCTGCATAGGAAGAAAAACACCAGCACTGTCAACGAGATAAATAATGGGTAAAAAGTTCTCCATCGCAATCTCCTGCATGCGCAGGTTTTTCTTGCATGCAATAGGGAACCACGCCCCTGCTTTCACTGTTTGATCATTGGCCACAATAACACATTGCCTGCCGCTTACATAACCAATGCCACTCACTGTTCCGGCACTGGGGCAGCCGCCATATTCTTCATACATATCAAAGCCCGCAAATACCCCAATCTCTACAAAGGGCTGATTTTTATCAAGCAGGTATTCCACTCTTTCACGTGCAGTAAGTTTGTTTTTCTCCCTTTGTTTTTCAATGGCTTTTTTACCGCCGCCAAGTCTTATTTTATCGGTGTGCTGCCTGGTCTCACTCACTTTCAGTTTCATCCAGTCTTCGTTGCGGTTTGCTTCTATATTCATGCTTACAAATGTTAGTGCAACAAAGATAGGAGGAAGATAGTTTGCAGTTTACAGTTTGTAGTTTATCGTTGTTTGTGAAGGAGAATATTTATGAACCGGCTGAAGTATTTCATGGCATCGCCTCTTGCGTCGCACTCTTGTACTTTCCGATTTATACTGAGCTTTTACCGATGCGTAGTTTTTAACCGCAGAGACGGAGAGGCGCAAAGAGAATACAATTCCTCTGCGGCTCTGCACCTCTGCGGTTTTGTATTTTGCTTATTCGCACTTTTGTACTTTCGGATTATATATTCAGCTTTTACCGAAGCGTAGTTTTTAACCGCAGAGACGGAGAGGCGCAAAGAGAATACAATTCCTCTGCGGCTTTGCGCCTCTGCGGTTTTGCGCCTCTGCGGTTTTGCGCTTCTGCGGTTCTGTATTTTGTTCAACTCTGATAAGAATGTACAAGAGTGCGACGCAACGAAAGCTCAACAGAATTCCGTAAGTTCGGTTCATAAATTTTTTATATAAATAACAGGCAATGAAAAAATATATCCTCGTTGTATCAGCAGTTTTTCTTTTCATTAATGTTTTTGCACAACCTAAAAGGGCATTGGTACCAGCCGATATTTACCGCCTGCAGAATGTAAGCACACCGCAGGTTTCGCCCGATGGCAACTGGGTGGCCTATGTATTGTCAAGCGTTGACAGTGCAAAAGATAAACGCAGCAACGACCTGTGGATGATTAGCTGGGATGGCAAACAAAATGTGCAGTTAACCAGCAGTAAAGAAGGTGAATCTTCTCCAAAATGGAGCCCCGATGGGAAATATATTTCGTTTCTTTCTGCACGAAAAACCGGAGATAAAAAAGAAGATGACAATGATTTAAGCCAGCTATGGCTTTTAGACAGGCGTGGCGGTGAAGGAAAAAAGATAACTAATGTAAAAGGTGATATTGAAGATTATATATGGAGCCCTGATGCAGCAAAAGTTTTATTGGTAATACACGACCAGGATTTTTCTGACACCGCCTCTTCAGAAGTGCGCAAACCTTATGTGATGGACCGCTATCATTTTAAGCAGGATTATGAAGGTTACCTCGACAGAAGAGCAAGGCATTTTTATATGCTGGATATTGCATCAAAAAGAATTGATACACTTACCACAGGCATGTATGATGAAACCGAACCTGACTTTAGCCCAGATGGTAAGCAAATTATTTTCACCAGCAACCGCACTGCAGACCCTGATAAAAATGAGAACACAGACATTTATATCATGGACGCAAAGCCGAGTGCAGCAATGAAAAAATTAACCTCGTGGGCCGGCACAGATCATACGCCGATATTTAGCCCTGATGGCAATACTATTGCTTACCTGCAAAGCAGCAGCAATGAAAATTTTACCATGTACGGCGAAGACATTTTAGCGGTAATGCTTAAAGACGGAAGTGAGCAACGCTTATTATCAAAAGAAGCCGACAGGCCGCTTGCAAACATACGCTGGAGCAAAGACGGATATTACATTGCAGCACTTATGGAAGACGACCGGCAGAGCAATATAGTGACCTATAACCTGCGCACTGGTAACAGTACAAAACTCATCACGGGTGACAGGGCAATATTTGGTTTAGAGCTTAACCCCGCAAATGGCAGCTGGGTTACCATAATGGCTGAACCGCATTTGCCCATTGAGTTATTTGCTGTTGAGAATGGCAATAACCGGCGCTTAACTTATGTTCAGGATTCATTTCTTGCACCACTTCAATTATCAACAGTTGAGGGTTTTAAAAGTACCAGTAAAGATGGAACTGTTATATCGGGCATTTTATATAAACCAGCCAATACTCCTGCAAATAAAAAGTTACCGCTTGTGCTGTATATTCATGGCGGCCCGGTTGGGCAGGATGATTATGGCTTCGACATTATACCACAAATAATTGCAAGTGCAGGTTATGCAGTGGCGCAAATAAATTATCGTGGAAGCAGTGGCCGTGGTGTAGATTTTACACGGGCTATTTATGCAGACTGGGGCAACAAAGAAGTAATGGATATTTTGGGGGCAGCAGATTATTTGGTTGCTCAAAACATTGCAGACTCTAACCGGATAGGAATGGGTGGCTGGAGCTATGGCGGCATTTTAACCGATTATACTATTGCTGCCGACACCCGCATTAAAGCCGCCTGCAGTGGCGCTGGCAGTGGATTACAGCTAAGCATGTACGGCGTTGATCAATACATTACGCAGT
The DNA here is from genome assembly GCA_025351145.1 of Chitinophagaceae bacterium. Taxonomy (GTDB): domain Bacteria; phylum Bacteroidota; class Bacteroidia; order Chitinophagales; family Chitinophagaceae; genus Limnovirga. The sequence continues at coordinate 5,595 of JANXWM010000057.1, read as the reverse complement.
ACGAAACAGAACTTGGCCAGCCCTGGAAAAACATGGATAAATGGATCAAACTTTCTTACCCGTTCTTTAAAGCAGATAAAATTAAAACGCCTACATTGTTTATGGCTGCAGAAAAAGATTTTAATGTACCCTCGGTTGGTGCAGAGCAAATGTACCAGGCGCTAAAATCAAATGGCATTCCCACGCAGTTGGTTATTTATCCCGGCCAGCACCATGGCATAAGCACACCAAGTTACCAGGTTGACCGCTGCACAAGATACCTTGACTGGTATGCAAAATATTTGAAATAAATTTTATTGACCGGGCAAAGGGAATTCTATGAAACTTTACTTGCGTCGCACTCTTGTACTGTTGAATTCTTTGATCGACAGCTGCTCACTGTTGCAACCGTATAAGAGTGCGACGCAACAGACGATGACAAAAGAACTGCTGTTCGGTACATACAAAAACTACAATTGTTATTGTATAATTAATTTGGTATTTGTTTTAGTATTACCTGTTATGCAGGTTACATAATAAACACCTTTGGCAGTATTTTGAAGATTTATTTTTTGCTGCAAAACATTTGCTTCCATTTTTTCTGATGATACCAGTTTACCATTGTTGTTATAAATATTGATCAATGTGCCATGCATATTATTCTTCAGGTTGATCATTGCATAATCTGTTGCAGGATTGGGGTATAATGCTATTGATATATTTGATTGTTTAACCCCGGCAGCAGCAAACTGATTGCTATTAAGGGCCAGCCCCTGAAGATCTAACTTGTAAATACTCCTGCCATAAGTTGCAGCATAAAGCTGCCTTGTATTTACGCCAAAGTTTAGCGTAGAAACAACTGCAGAAGGCATTTTAGTACCGAGCTTTGCCCAGGTTGTTCCGTCGTTGGTGCTGTAATACACGCCAATATCTGTTGCAAGAAAAAGGTTGCTTACAGTAACCGGGTCTATCTCCAGATCGTTAACCGGTACCTGTGGCAGGTTATTTGAAATCCTTACCCAGCTTGCCCCTGCGTTGGTGGTTTTATAAATATGTGCATCTTTTACACCATATCGGTAGCCGCTAAAACCCATGTACGCAATTTCAGGATTTGTTCTGTCTGTTTTAATAAATGTTGCCCATAAAACCGGCAGGCCCGCAGAAATATTGGTCCAGGTAGTTCCGGCATCTTTTGTTACATATACTTTACCATCGTCGCTGCCGCTGTAGATGTAATTGTTGTTGGATGGCGCTACTGCCAATGTGGTGATAGTGCCATAATTACCCGTGCCGCTTCCATTGGTTAAGTCGCCGCTGATGGCTGTCCATTTATTTTGCGTAGGATTAAATTTATATACTTTGTTGGTTCCAAAATACCTGATAGCAGGGTTAACAGGATCGAGCCGTATAGGGCACCTCCAGTTATACCGGTCGTTTGCACCTATGCCGTTTGTGGTGATATTAATTCCTCCATACTGGGATGAATAAGTTTCTGTTTTATCGAGTGGGTTTACCCTTACTTCTACACCATCTCCGCCACCAAAAACCTGCCAGCTGTTTAGTGCCTGCGTAGATGTATGTGCAAAGCTGTTATCCTGGAAAGCGGCGCTTAAAAAAGTTTCATCTGCTTTGTACAAATCAAAATCATATACCTGTGTGTTGGGTAAACTCCTGTAGGTTAAACTGCCCAATGCATTGGTAGAAGTATAAACTCCCCCGTCATTCCCAATCACCACTTTTGAAGTATTGGTGGGATGAATAAAAACACTATGCTGGTCTACATGCGAAGATGATGCAACTGTTTGCCAGCTTGCTCCGCCATTTGTTGTTCGATATAAACTAAAATCGCTGAAATAAACAATGTTCTCATCTGTTGGGTGGCATTTAATACCACCAAACCACCAGCAATAGGTGGTAGAACCATAAACACCGTTGGATGCTGTTGTAAATGTAGTACCATCGTACCTGTAAATGGTGTTGAAAGTGCCGTCTTTATTGGCAATGCTTACATAAAGTTTGTTGGCATTTGTGGGCGGAATATCAATAGTCATTTTGCCTCGGTTGGCATCATCTGGTAAAAGTTTTGTCCAGTTAGTACCGCCGTCAATTGATTTATAAAGATTGGTGGTAATGCCGCCGTAAACACGCACACCCGGCCGCGAAATTCTTTCCCATGTAGTAGCATACAGTACGTTTGCATCTACCGGGCTTACCGCTACATCGTTTACAGAAGTGGAATCGGAAATGTATAAAACTTTTGTCCACGTAGTGCCGCCATCAATTGACTTATACAAACCCTTATCTGTACTCTTTTGATAAATGTTTCCCACCGCAGCTACATACACAATGTTGCTGTTGGTTTTGGCAACCGATATTTTGCCAATCGTTCCAACTGTGGTTAAACCGGCGCTTCTCCATTTCTTGCCTCCATTAACAGATTTATAAACACCATTGCCATCGTAAGTAATAGAACCCCCGCCTGTATTGGGTTCGCCTGTACCTGCATAAATAACGTTGTCGTTGTTGGGGTCAATTTCAATATCGCCGATTGCAAGCGATGTTTGATTATCGAATATGGGTGTCCAGTTTGCGCCATAATCTGTGCTGGCAAAAATGCCACCGCTTGCGCTACCCGCATAAATGGTGGTATCGTTGCCGCGTGGCATTTCAATATCGGTAATCCTGCCACCAGTATTGCCGGGGCCTATTAATTTCCATTTAGGTACAGTTGCGTTTGTTGCATTCATTTCTTCCTGCAGGTTATCCTGTTCAAGCCGGGCAATAATAGCGTTTTTTACATCTTTTGGTATGGCACCAAAATGTTCATTGCGAATAGCAAAGTAATCTACATCCGGGGCCTTTTCGCCTTCTTCTTCTTTTTCCTTTTTTGCGTTGCAGGAAAACAGCAATGTTGCTGTTATTAATAAACATACCATAAAAGAAAAATGGTTCAGTGAACCATTGTATCTATTAATCCTGGCAGAATAAGCAGTTGCAGTCATTGTATTAATTTTTAAAAAAGGAAGGTACAGTAATTTGTATTTGCACAGCAGGTGGCTAAAAAAATTAATGCCAATATAAGAGTTATGATTTGCCGGCGGTTGAATAAAATAGCACCGTTCTTATACTTTGTTCTGTAACTTTTTCAATTCATCTTTTGCAAGATTGATCCACTGTTTTTTGTCCTTTAATTCGCGTTTGCTTAATTGGGTTTCTTCTTCGGTCATAGTAGTAAAAAGCTGCATAGCTTCACCTGGGCGCTGGTCGCGGATAAGGAACAACCCGTAATGATAGCGGGCCTCAAAATAAGAGAACCTTGCCTTCATGGTTTTATATTCTTCCTCTGCCTGAGCTTTGTTACCGGTATGCTCCAGTGCAATGGCATAAGCGATATGTGCCTGCGATTTGGCAAACTGCGGACGGCTGTAAATCTTCTTCGCAAGCGGCAAAACAGCGGCATAATTTTCTTTAGTTGCGTAGGCTAAAATAAGCTGATAAATAACATATTCATTTTCTGTAAAGGTGCCGGTTAAATTACTTTCATATAACGCAATGGCTTTATCGGTGGCGCCGGTGGCCAGGTAAGCATCGGCCAGTTCTACCCGGTTATTAAACGTATCGCTGAACTTTAACTCCGATTCCAGTTTTTTTATTTTGCCGCCAGGGTTAATCATATTGCCTACGCCGCCGCGCACCTGCTGTATTTCGCCGCCGGAAAACATTTCCATAAAAATATAAGCGATGCAGCCAATTACAGGTAAAAAGATGATAGCAAAAATCCAGGTAGAATTTTTGCCCTTGCGTAAACAGTGGATAACGCAGATTGCCTGCAGTACAATGATGAGGTAATAATAATTGCCGCCTGAAAACATATTGCTACTGGGTTGTTTGTTTTAGAACGCTCAAAAATAGAAAGATAGTGAGGAAGGAAATTTTTTTTTATTTCTGCGGACAAGCAAGTTTTTGCACAGTGATGCTTAGATGCCATAAAAGAAGAACCCTGACGAGTGCGACGCAAGTAAAGTTTGATGCATATTCCACTGCCCGGCTCAAAACTTCTGTATTGCTATTTTAAATTTTCACGCAGCAGCATAAATATTTTTTTGCGGATGTATGCTGCATCGAACATTTCGCCATAATGCGGTGCACCGGGTACAATAACCAGTTCGTTTTTTACGCCTGCAAGATTTAAATACGAATGCAGCAAAATGCTTTGTGTGTTGGGCACCGATTGATCCTTCTCGCCCTGCACAATTAAGAAGGGCGGATCATTTTTATCTACATAAGTAACAGGGCTTGCCTGTGTTGCAAGGTCGGGCCTGTCGACAGGCATGGCACCCAGTAAAACAGCTTCGGTACTGTACCGGTAATTGATAGATGCAAGCGCATAACCACTGTCGATAAACGACCGCACTGTTTGCTTCATGTAACCCATGTCAGCATGTTTATCGTTCAGCATCCATGCGCCGCCATGTACCCAAATAACGAGCGGCGCATTCTTTGTTGCATTGGCAGGAAGATAAATATCAAGCTCATGTTTTTGCATTGTATCATTTGCATAAGGCACATCGCTGTACACAACGGTGCCCTGCGGAAAAAGTGATACAGGCTGTGCACATAGCGTATTGCCTGTTAAAATAATGATACCTAAAACCGCTGCAATAAAACGCTTTAAAATTGTTGCCTGTCGCATAAATAAGTATTGTTGAATGATAAGCGTAGCGGAAATTATTTACTAATATCCTGATGCTGCAAAGATGGAGCTTTTTGTAAAGATGCTGTTGAGGTTGTTTGGTGGCCGGTATGTTTACTGAAAGTACTTATGTACCGGGCATAAATGCAAGTGGCATCATCGTTGCGTCGCACACTTGTGCGGTTAGATTATATATTGGGCTTTTACCGAAGCGCAGACCAAAGGTTAAAGTGGTTAATGAAACATGACCCCAAAGTGAAGAGGTTATTGATAAAATTATTAAGAACCATCTACTTTAAACGGCCAGGGTTTTATTTTATAAACCCAAAATTGATTCATGCCCGTGTACAATCTTTATCTGCATTACCGTGGCAATGCTTATCGCCCTTTGTTTGGTAAGTTCGGCTTTTGGGCCTTCGAATAATTCACCCACTGTTTGTGTAAAGAGTTTTATCCATTCCTGAAAATGTGCCGCGTTAAGTGGCGATTTTTGGTGCACTTGTTTATGTGCAGCCATGGGGTTGCCGGTATAAGCCCCGGTAAAGAAAATTACGTTCTCCCAAAAATCGTACATCACCGGTAAATGTTTTTCCCAGTTTATTTTGGCTACATCATTGAAAATGTATCCTATTACCTGGTCTTTTTTTACTTTTTCGTAAAACGTGTTGACCAATAAAATAATGTCGCCCCTGTTTGTAATATCGTTTTTCATAGATTTATTTTATAAGTAATAAAGACGCACCTGTTAATGCTTTTACAGCATGCAATTGATTTGCTTTAAATTGAAACAGGTCATCTTTATGCAAATTGAAACCGATGCCTTCGAGTGTAAATATTACATCGCCTTCAATCACCACAATAAAGGCACCTGTTTTTGAAGTATGTGGTTTTAGTATTTCATCTTTTGCTATGGTTAAAAGCAA
>JANXWM010000046.1 GCA_025351145.1 Chitinophagaceae bacterium | reverse complement strand
TGGAAAGAAAATTTTGGGGTTGATGAAGTTGTGCTGGTGTGAAGAAGTTAAGGCTGCTAACCTGTAACTGAAAACTCGAAACTGAAAACTAAAAACTATCTATTAACTTCGCCTTTTAATGAAACTTACTACGCCACACCTGCTGGGTATTAAAGACCTCACGAAGGAGGACATACAGCTTATTCTTTCCACGGCAAATCAATTTAAAGATGTACTGCAAAGGCCGGTAAAAAAAGTTCCCTCACTAAGAGATGTAACTATTGTAAATCTTTTCTACGAAAATTCTACCCGCACGAGGATGTCGTTTGAACTGGCAGAGAAAAGGCTGGGTGCCGATTCGCTCAATTTTACTACCAGTTCTTCTTCTGTATCAAAAGGCGAAACCCTGCTCGATACGGTGAATAACATTTTAAGCATGAAGGTTGATATGGTGGTGATGCGCCACAGTGCAAGCGGTGCCCCGCACTTTCTTGCAAAACATATTCCGGCAGCCATTATCAATGCCGGCGATGGCATTAATGAACACCCCACACAGGCTTTGCTCGATGCATTTTCTATGCTCGAAAAAAAGGAAAAGCTGGAAGGTTTAAAAGTGGCTATTATCGGCGACATCATGCACAGCCGTGTGGCACTGAGCAATATTTATCTGCTTAAAAAAATGGGTGCAGAAATAATGGTTGCTGGTCCGCCCACACTTATTCCAAAATATATTTCAGAAGCCTTTGATGTACGTGTTGAATACAACGTAACCAAAGCGCTTGAGTGGTGCGATGTAGCGAATGTTTTACGCATACAACTGGAGCGCCAGAACCAGCCACTGTTCTCCACGCTGCGCGAATACAACCTGGCTTATGGCATTAAACGCAGCATGCTCGAAAAGCTGAACAAAGAAATTGTGATCATGCACCCGGGCCCAATTAACCGCGGCGTAGAGCTTGACAGCGATGTGGCCGATGGGCCGTTCTCGGTAATATTAAACCAGGTAGAAAATGGTGTTGCTGTGCGTATGGCAGTGCTTTATTTATTAAGCCCGCAAGATAATTAAATGCGTATTATTTTTTTGAGCCGGGCTGAAGAATATGAATGAAGCGTTCCTTGCGTCGCACACTTGTACTGCAGGATTTCTATTGAGCTTTTAACAGCCAGCAACTTAATAAAGATATGCATTAATGAACCGGCTGCACAATGCCAAATAGAGATACAGCAGTACAAGAGTGCGACGCAAAGAACGATTACAGCAGTAATACAGTTTGGTTCATAAATTTAACTCAACACAAGTACTGCAAACTATAAATTCCAGAACCATGAACCGTATATGCTTATTCCCCGGCACCTTCGATCCTGTAACACTTGGCCATACTGATATAATCAACCGTGCACTGCCTTTATTTGATAAGATTGTTGTGGGTATTGGCATTAACTCTTCCAAAGCACCAATGTTTTCTGCAGAGCAGCGCCTGCTTTGGTTTAAAGAGATTTATGCAAATGAGTACAGGGTTGAAGTGGATATTTATGAAGGGCTTACGGTAAATTACTGCCGGCAGATTGGCGCAAATTTTATTTTGCGTGGTATTCGTTTCGTAAGCGACTTTGAATATGAGAAAACCATCGCCGATGCCAACCGTATGATGGATAAAAATATTGAAACCGTTTTTCTTACCGGCGAACCCCAATACACTTCTGTAGCTTCTACTATTGTAAGGGATATTCTTAAACATCATGGGGATGCCTCTCCTTTTTTACCGGAAGCTGTAATAAAATCAATCAACAAATAAGTATACTGCAAGGCCATTATTTAAAAACTACTTTGTGAACAATATCATCTGGTTTAAAAAAGATTTAAAGGTTGCTGATATTCAACACCTCAGTAAAAACAATATGGGCGAACATCTGGAAATGAAGTTCACAGAATTGGGAGAAAATTTCCTGAAAGCTACCATGCCCGTAGATCACCGCACACACCAGCCTTATGGCTTATTGCATGGCGGTGCATCAGCTGCACTTGCCGAAACCCTTGGCAGCGTTTGTTCTGCACTGGTAATTGACCCCCAGAAATTTATTTGTGTTGGCATAGAAATCAATGCCAATCATGTACGTGGTGTAAAAAGTGGCTTTGTAACAGGAACCTGTACACCACTGCATCTTGGCGCTACCACTCATGTTTGGGATATTCGCATCCACGATGAAAGAAATAAGCTTGTTTGTGTAAGCAGGTTAACGGTAGCTATTCTAAAAAAGAAATGAACCTCGTTAAGCATTCCGGATTTACTGCTGCCTGAATTTTTTAATAATCTCATCAATATTACTGTAAGTATTTATTAAACATTCGTTGACCGTTTTTTCATCTGCCCAAATAATTTGCTCAATATCTTCTTCTGTTTGCGGCGTTGTTGCGGTGCTGCCTGCAGCTTTCATTAAATACCAGTGAGATTCTTTTATTACGTTTTCATTTACATATTGATCAAAGTATTCGTGATAGGTTATTCCCAGCAATGCACCCAGCTCCAAATCCTTTATTCCTGTTTCTTCTTCCACTTCACGCACAGCGCAGGCTTCTATGGTTTCACCTTCGTCTAATTTACCTTTTGGCAGGTCCCATTTGCCGCGGCGAAATATCATCAGCAATTCATTGTTTTTATTCGTTACCAATCCACCAGCGGCTATTATTTTTTTCATATTTAGTTTTTGGAGCGCAAACAAATTTACACGAACTGATGCTCACTTTATGAACAATTTAGAAAGTCAACAATCTCAAAACCACAAATACGCATTACTTTCGCGGCAATAATCAACAGCTATTTATGACGATTCCAAACGAAAAAGCAGTAGCAGAAAAATTACTCCAGACAGGCGCTGTAAAGTTGAGTCCACAGCAACCTTTTACATGGGCAAGCGGGTGGAAGAGTCCCATTTATTGCGATAACAGGAAAGTGCTTTCTTTCCCCTACATACGCGACTTTGTAAAGAGCGAAATGTGCAATATAATTTTCGAAAAATTCCCTGAGGCGCAACTGCTTGCAGGTGTAGCCACAGCGGGCATTGCATGGGGTGCTATGGCTGCCGACCAACTTAAGCTGCCCTTTGCTTATGTACGCCCAAAACCCAAGGAACATGGCATGGGCAACCAGATTGAAGGCGCTTACGAACCCGGCCAGAAAACCGTGGTAGTTGAAGACCTTATTTCAACAGGTAAAAGTAGTTTGCAGGTGGTAGATGTATTGCGTAATGCAGGTTTAGAAGTGGTTGGAATGGTTTCGATATTTAATTATGGATTCGATATTGCGGCCAATGCATTTGTTGAAAAAAACTGCCGTTTCATTTCGCTTACTAATTACGAAGCAATGATTAAACTTGCTTTGGAAAAAGGGATTATAGCACCGGAAATGGAAGAAATTTTGCTTCAATGGAAAGCTGACCCGGCAAACTGGAAAGGATTATAAAATTTGTTTAGGATTTTTTTGAGCCGGGCTGAAGAATATATATGAAGCATCCGTTGCGTCGCACACTTGTACTGTTGGATTGAATACGGAACTTTTTTCACCACATAGGTACATAGAGACATAGATGCACATAGAATATTATGAAGGAAAACAACCTTCGATTGACTGGTAAATACTATGTGTTCCTATGCACCTATGTTTCTATGTGGCAGATGCTTCGCACTGTTGAATAAAGTTAAGAACGTACAAGAGTGCGACGCAAGGAACGTTCAAAGAAGAACTTCTGTTGGGTTCATAAAAAACTACTTTTAAAAGATAAAATACGATGAAGAAAATATTCTTTTTTGCGTTGGTTATTACAGCATCAATGGGCGTGAAAGGGCAGGTAATGCAGCAAAATGCAAAGTGGGCAACCATTACTATCCCACAATTGAAATGCTGGGTTTGCAAAGAGCGGCTTGAGGATTTTTTGATACAGGAAAAAGGCCCTAATGATGATGCGGGTATTGTAAAGTGGATGATTAATTTAAACGTTGCCAATATTCGCATACTGTACTACCCTGACAGGATAACGCTTGATTATATAAAAGTTTCTATCAATAATGCCGGCTTTGATGCGGATACTACAAAAGCTGTTGCCGAAGCTTATAAATTATTACCGCCAATTTGTAAACGCAAAGAAGACGGCGGCGGCCCGGAAAAAGGAAAACCCTGTAACATAGACCCTAAATTGCAATAATGCTTCAGTTCAATTTTTTAATACGCCCAGCTGTAATGGATAATATTGATGTATTGCAAAAATTAAGTGCTGATACATTCATTGAAACTTATACTGCTTATAATACGGATGAAGACATGCGCCTGCATGTAGCAGAACAGTTTAACAGGGAAAGACTAATCAGCGAATTGAGCAGTAAAGAAAATTATTTTTTCATTGCTTTTCATGAAAGCGGGCCTGCGGGATATATTAAATTAAGAACAGCAAAACAGCCACCGGAGCTTGAAGGCTTAAAGCATATTGAACTTGAACGTATTTATGCGTTAAAGCTATTCAAAGGAACAGGTTTAGGCAAACTGCTGATACAGCAATGTGTGG
>JANXWM010000033.1 GCA_025351145.1 Chitinophagaceae bacterium | reverse complement strand
CGGAAAGAATAAATTAGTTTGCATTACCAATCTTATTTACCTGAACATTCACCCACATGCATTACAATAAATTAAGCACTGAAAGAATTTTGTCTATTGATGCCTTTCGGGGTATCACTATCCTGGTAATGATATTTGTAAATGAACTGGCCGGTATACGCGACATTCCTGCATGGATGAAACACATGCCTGCCGATGCAGATGCGATGAGCTTTGTGGATGTAGTGTTCCCCGCATTTTTATTTATTGTGGGCATGTCAATACCTTTTGCCATCAACAACAGGATTGCCAAGGGCGATAGTTTTATACAGCTGCAGCAGCATATCCTGTTTCGCACACTTGGCTTACTGGTGCTTGGTTTTTTTATAGTAAACGCAGAAGATGGGTACAACGAATCTGCTATGGGTATGTCAATTAATTTATGGGCACTGTTATTCTTTTCAATGGTGATTGTAATATGGAAAGTGTATTATAAAATAAGCAAAACACAGGTGTATATTTTACGTGCATTTGGCTTTATAGCTTTAATAATACTTGCATTTATTTATAAAAGAGAAAACGGTGAACATATAACCCCTCAATGGTGGGGTATACTTGGTTTAATAGGCTGGGCCTATTTATATTCCTGTATTGTATACCAGTTATGTAAAGGCAATAAATTGTTGGTGATAGTAATGATAGGGGTATGCACTGCACTTTATATCATTGGTAAAACAGATTCTGTTCAAAGTTCGGCGGGGTTGCACTGGATAAGTGCACAGCGTGGCAATGCAGCACATACTTCTATTGTGCTTTGCGGTATAGTGGTATCAATATTATTTTTCGGAGAAAGCAAAAAGATAAGTATAGAAAAGCGTTTTATACAAGCTTTTGTTTTTGCTGTATTACTTTTTGTTGCCGGTTATTTTTTACGACCTTATTTTAAAATATCAAAAATATATGCAACGCCAACCTGGTGTTTATACAGCGCAGCTTTCTGTACTTTAATTTTTGCCTTTTTATACTGGCTGATTGATATAAAAAAAATTCAAAAGTGGACATCCTTTTTTAAACCCGCTGCATCTAACCCGCTGCTTACTTATATTATTCCGGATATTATTTACTATCTCACAGCACTGCTTGGAATCTCTTTATTTCCCGACAGTTTAAGTTATGGACTTCCCGGCTTGTCATGGTCAGTATTCTTTGCTGTAGCTGTAATGGGAGTTGTAATATTTCTTAATAAAATGAAATTGAAACTGCAGCTATAAAAAGTTTTATTGCCCCTTCTCTTTTACGCTATTATTAGCCCAGCATCAGGCAGGTAAACATAAAGGCGACGGCCATTTATATTTACCTGCCCGACAGGCCTTTAGTTTATTGATGAATATCGGCTGGTTTTAAATCTCCTTCTCCAAAGATTTGCTGTTCATCACGTTCTTCCATGGAAAGCTTTCTTATAAACTCATCATAGCCGTCTTCCTCATCGTGGTTACTGTAAACACCATAGGCATCTAAACTGTAACCAATCAATCCGTCATTGGCTTCAATCAAATAAATAATAGACGAATCTGAGGGGCTTGATTCATCACCTTCAAACCGGTAGGTTTTTATAATTTTTAACTCTTCGGCCTGGTATACTTTACCCTTGCCGGCAGTAAAACCTTCAGGCGTCATTTTAAATTCGTTATCCTGCTTTCTTATTCTTAATTTTTCTAAAATAGAAAGCAGCGATGTCATCGTGATTGGTGTTTGCATAGTTGTCTTTTTTTGTTGTTCAATAGTTCTTTTTAAACAAAACGGATGCCTGAAAAAAACAGGAATTGCCAATTTTATTTTTTAAAACTTTCTTAAAAAGTATGTTGCAGCAATTATGATTTTATAATGCTGATTAAAGACCGGAACGTTGCAGTGTGCGACGCAAGTAAAGCTTAATTGAAATACCCATACGCCCGGTTCAAAAAAATTAACGCAGCATAAAATGTACAATGTTTTTTTTATTAACCAGACTGCATTACTACTATGATCCTTCTCTTGCGTCGCACTCTTCTGCTGCAGGATCAATATGCAGCATTGTGCAATCAACACTGCATTTATTGTGCAGCTATATGCAGGCAGTATAATAAGGTAACTTATACCAGAAACGAAAAGGTTTGCAATAATGCTGAAGCACAATGCAAACCAAACAAGTTGACTTTTATCCCTTTTTTTTGAGGCATATAATCAACAGTTTGTAGAAATAATACGGCAAAAAACAGCCCTTAATTTTTTATATGGAGTCCCTTGTGGCATAAATACCGGGTTACAAAACTGTTGTTTGATTTTTGATATTATATAGCAAGGATTAACATTAATTATAACCGGTTGTGAATATTGTTTTTGAATAACTTTTAAATTTAAATTTTATGGAAACCGAAAAGAAAGATCAACGAAAATTTGAAAAAGAAATCGATGAAGTAATTATCCCTAGGCACGATGCAGAAGTACCGGATAAAGAACCCGATGAAGTGGTGATTCCGGTAAAAATTCCGGATGAAATAAATGAGATAACACCCGATGAAGTGGTGATTCCAAGGGGATCACGACGGTGATCCATCCGGAACACCGGATGAAGTGATCATTCCTCGTAAAGATGATGAGAAACAGTAAGTTTAAAATGTAAGCTTGCCCTGGTAAAAATCAAGCACTTTTGTTCTAAGCACATAATCGTACCTGGCAGCAATAAGATTAATGGCAGAACGGTCTAAATTATTTTTTGCAATCAAATATTCAACAGAGGTAACAGCGCCTGCATTAAAACGAACTTCTGCAGAGCGGAATGATTCTGTAAAGTCTTCCACCTGAGACGATAATTTTTGATAACGGTTAAAAGCAGCAGTCATATTTAAGTATGCCTGTTCAATGCTTTGCCTTAATTCTATCTTGGTTGTATTGGCTTCAAAGGTTGATTGTTTCTCCGTAATCTTTGCCTGGTTAACCCGGTTTTTCGATTGCAGCCCGTTTAAAATCGGTATCTGCAAACCAAGGCTTACATAAGAGTTAAAGTTATTGCTCCATTGGTCGCCATAAGAAATTTTCTGGCTGTTATAAGTACTCTGCGGGGCAACCACAGCAAGCTTTTCGCTGTTATACAAAATGTAAGCATCCGTTGGTTTATCCGATGTAGTTGCTAATTGCTGCAGTGCAGCGATACTCGAATAATTAGTACCCAATCCGCCATTTAAACTAAGTGTTGGGTAAAGCAAACCCTTCGCGGCTTTTAAACCTTTTTCTGCACTTTCTTTACGCAGGTCAGCGGCTTTTACCAATGCCAGTTGCTGAAGCGACTGCTGATAAATCTGCTCAACCGTTGCATCGTATAAAACAGTAATCATGGCATCATCAATTTTATCAAGCCGCATATCTTTTGAGTAAGCTGCATTCATTAATTGTGCAAGGTCAAGCTTGCTCGATTCAAGTGTATTGGTAAGTGTAACCACATTCAGTTCATCATTGGCAAGCTGGCCTTTTAAATCGTAATAAGTAGCCGGCAAAATTGCGCCGTCTTTATTCAGCACGTCTAACCGCTCCACTTGGTTGCGGGTAACATCCGCCTGTTTTACAGAAGCATTTAGTTGCTCTTCATTATTAAGCACACTTAAATAAGCAAGTATTACACTTATGGTGATGTTGTCTTTCTGCTGTTGCCAGTCCATTTTACTGGCTTCAAAACTTAGCAGGTTTTGCTTAATATTATTTTGAATCGCAGAACCATTCCATAAACTAATGCTTGCATTAAGACCATAATTTGCAAAGGTTATATTCTGGTTTACATAACCATTGCTAAACGGGTCAATACTGCGTCCCTGGTTTATACCATGCGATATACTTCCTGATATAAATGGTAACTGGTTACCCTTAGCCTGCTGCCAGTTTATCTGGTCTTTTTCTGATTGAAAGCCTGACAGGTTTACCTGTCGGTTATTTTTTATTGCAGCTTCTACACATTGCTGTAATGTAAGCCTGCCCTGCAATACAGCAGTATCCTGCGCAAAAATATTTTGTATCAACACAAAACAGAATACCCATAAAATCAAATGCTTCTTTTTCATGCTTCTTATATTTCAATTCTTTATTTTTATGAACCCAACTGTTGATTTTTTTCTCATCGTTCCTTGCGTCGCACTCTTGTACGTTCGGAATATAAATCAACTGCAACAGCCAAGAGCAACATAGCCGCGGCAGGTAAAAAACTATTCTTCTTTTTCAATCCTGCCATCCAGCAAATGAATAATACGTTTGCCGTAAGCTGCATTTTTTTCACTGTGTGTAACCTGTATAATGGTTACGCCGTCTTCTTCGTTTAATTTTTTAAAAAGGTCCATTATTTCTTCACCCTGTTTACTGTTTAAATTACCTGTAGGCTCATCGGCAAGAATCAGTTTGGGTTTGCTAACAAGCGCCCTTGCTATGCCCACCAATTGCTGTTGCCCACCAGAAAGCTGCGATGGAAATAAATTCTTTTTACCAACGATTTGAAAGCGGTCTAAAATATCTGCAACAATTGCCTGGCGCTCACTTGTTTTTACACTTTGGTACAGCAACGGTGTTTCAATATTTTCATAAACGGTAAGCTCATCAATAAGGTGATATGCCTGGAATACAAAGCCGATATATTGTTTGTATAACTGGGACCGGTGTTTTTCTTTAAGCAAATGAACGGCTTCATGAACAAATAAGTATTCCCCTTCATCAAAGCCATCGAGCATACCGATAATATTAAGCAATGTAGATTTTCCCGAACCTGAAGGGCCCATAATAGAAATGAATTCACCTTCCTTAATTGAGAGGTTCACGTCTTTTAAAAGAAAAGTGCGTACCCCGCCAACCGTTATCCATTTTGAAATGTGTTTTAAGTCTATCATGTATTTTGTTTGTAGTTTTTATATCCTGATAGTATGTTACAAATATGTGCCAATCAAATTTATACCTGAAAAGCAATGAGTTGTATTGTGAAGAATAAAAAAAATGTACGGTTTCGATACACCCGTTGTTCTGTTTCGATGCAGCAGTTAAACTAAACTGCTGGTTGGCACTTATTAGGTTGATGCACATTGCCGAATAGAATTACCGAATGTACAAGAGTGCGACGCAAGAGGCGATGATAGCAGTAATAAAGTTGGGTAAACAAATTTTCTATATAAAATAAAACAGCCGCCTGTAAACAAGCGGCTGTTTTATTTTTATAACCCCGATTTATTGTTCTATAAATTCCTGGTTATAGTGTGGCCTTGGGCGTGGGTAGGGCACTGTGCCGCAATACTCATCATAAACCCTGTCTGATGCACCTTTAACTACTGACTGGCCAATGGTGAATATTTCATTACTGAATGCTTCATTTGTAGTAAGCTCGGCGAGGTGTTTTAAAGCTCCGGCCAGCATTAATTCGCTCATACCCTGGGAAAACTTTGCAACCTCAATGGGGTTTATGGCTGCTGCTTTGTCAGCTTCGAGCCATGGCTGGGGGTTTGGTTCTGGTACCGGTATGGGGCCGTGCCAATGCGGGCCAAACCATGGCGGGCAAATATCGTCGCCGTCTTCCCAGCCATTTATCAGCCCTTTTGAAGCATGATATGCCATCTGTTTTGATAGCTCATGCATTCTTTCACCAACTGATCTGTCGCTGAATTTTACAGCAATTTGTTTTAATAATCCGGCAACAATATAATCGCCGATAGCTTCGTGAAAGATGGGGCCGGGGCATCCGGGGCAACCATCAATCCATGATGGATCGAAAGCAAGTTTAATTCCACTTACTTTACTCAATACTTGTGATGTTTTCATTGTTAGATGTTTTTAATAGTTATGTGTCGTACAAAACATGCTAACAGTAACAAAGGGTTTTAAAGATTTTTTTAAAGGCTCATGATTCGCTTAAGCTCTTTTTCGTTAGCGGTAAGTAACCCAACAGGTGGTAAACGTTTGGTAAGTTCTTTCCAGTTTTTATCTGTTGCAAATATTTTCTTCAGCATAGGCAATGCTTCATTTACTTTATGATTATTGGCAAGCGTAATGGCAGTCCAGTATTGCATTTCCAAATTGGAAGGAAACATTTTCATAGCGGAACGGTATTCATTCATGGCAGCTTCCATATCATTTTTTTCTGTAGCAAGATCGCCGTTGTTCATGTGCTGGTAAGCCATGTATAAGTTATACAATCGCCTTAATTCTTTTAGTGGCTGAGGGTTATCATCAACCCTTACATCAATGCTCTTATCATTCCATGGTTGATTGTTTACAGTACCCGGCACAGTTATTAATGCAGCGGCCTGCATGCCACGAATATCGCCACCGGCATTTTGCGCAGCATCTAATGCGGCCAAAACCCTTTCAGCCAAAGGCTTTCCGTACGAAGCGCGAAACGCAGCCGCCATGTTTTCACAAACTTTGTTCCCCAGCATCATATTACTCTGCACGCTAAAATTATCCCCCTGTATATCAGATGCGTATTGAATACAGTTCTTTCCGGTATGGCCAGCCACATTTCCTTTTGCATCCATAATCGCTACCTGCCGTACTTCTCTTCCTGCATCGGCTTTTAATAAACTGTCCAGCGCTTGTTGCGATGTGTAGCCCAGCTTTAATAATGCTAATGCTTTTGCGCCGTAAGATTTATCAACAAAAGCTTGTGTTGCTACAACACCCACGCCTGCTTCTCCCCATGGAACCAATGTGCCCACACTAAACCAATGACTCTGCACACCCACAGCCATTTCGCCGGTTGCTGAATCTCTTGCAACTATAGAAAATGTATGAACAAGGGGTTCATTGGCTTTATATACCTGTGCATGTAACTGTGCAAAAAATAAAGACGCTGCAATGACAATGATTTTTTTCATGTATAAAATTTATATGAATATAAATGATTTAAAATATTCTTTTCAAGCTGTGGTAATCTGCTGAGCAGTTAAGGATAAACAGTGTAACAGAAATAATATTAAACGCCCTTGTTTGATGCCATGAAAGAAGAACCCCGAAACGAGTGTGGCAAGTAAAGCTTCATATATGTTCCTGTAGCTGGTCACAAAAATTTTATACTTACTTTAGTAGAGTGTAATAATCCTATTGTCAGTTAATATAGAAAACCCCGCCATGAAATATTTTTTTGCACTGTTGATTGCTGCCTTTATTTTTTGTTCTGCTGCTGTTGCTCAGCAAAAAACATTCTGTAATCCCATTAACATTGACTACGGTTATTGCCCTATACCAAATTTCTCAGAACAGGGTAAACACCGGGCTACCGCAGATCCTGTGATTACTTTGTTTAAAGGCAATTACTATTTGTTCTCCACCAATCAATGGGGTTACTGGTTCAGCAGCGATATGCTCAACTGGAAATTTGTACCACGTAAATTTTTAAAACCTTATCATCATGTGTATGATGAGTTGTGCGCACCGGCAGTTCTGGCAATGGGCGATACACTAATGGTTATTGGTTCTACTTACACGCAGGATTTTCCTTTATGGATGAGCACGAACCCAACAAAAGACGACTGGAAAGAAGCGGTTGATTCTTTTAAAGTGGGCGCATGGGACCCGGGTTTGTTTTTAGATGATAATGGCCGTATGTATATCTATTTTGGCAGCAGCAATACTTACCCAACTTACGGCCAGGAGATTGACCGTAAAACATTTCAACCCATTGGCGAAAGAAAAGAATTGCTGCGCCTCAACGGCGATATTCACGGCTGGGAGCGCTTTGGAGAATTCAACGACAACACCTTTCTTAAACCTTTTATAGAAGGTTCTGAAATGGATAAGCACAATGGTAAATATTACCTGCAGTACGGTGCACCGGGTACAGAGTTCAGCGGCTATGGCGACGGTGTTTATGTAAGCGATCACCCGCTTGGGCCTTTTACTTATCAATCGCACAATCCTTTTTCTTATAAGCCCGGTGGCTTTGCAAGAGGTGCGGGCCATGGCGCAACTTACCAGGATAAATTTGGCAACTGGTGGCATGTAAGCACCATTGTAATCGCCGTAAAAAATAATTTTGAAAGAAGGATCGGTATATGGCCTGCCGGTTTTGATAAAGATGGAATTTTATACAGCAACACAGCTTACGGAGACTATCCTTATTACCTTCCAAACGGTAAAGACGATGGCGGCACTATCCACAATAGTTTTACTGGCTGGATGCTGTTGAATTATAATAAACCAGTAACTGTTTCATCAACACTCGGCGGCTTTGTGCCCAACAATGCTGTTGATGAAAATATTAAAACTTACTGGAGTGCATCCACCGGCAATAAAGGCGAATGGATACAAACAGATCTGGGCCACATAAGCACCGTGCATGCCATACAAATTAATTATGCCGACCAGGATGCAACCTTTATGGGCAAGCAGCTCAACATATATCACCAGTATAAAATCTATTATTCAAGCGATGCAAAAACATGGAAAACGCTGGTTGATAAAAGCAATAACAAAACAGATGTGCCGCACGATTATATTGAACTGGCAAATGCTGTGCAGGCACGCTACTTAAAAATGGAAAACCTGCACATGCCTTCGGGCAAATTTGCGCTCAGCGGCTTTCGTGTTTTCGGCAATGGCAACGGCAGCAAACCAGACACAGTTAAAAATTTTATTGCACTCCGTGGCGATAGCGAAAGAAGAAACGTGTGGTTTAAGTGGCAGGTAAACAACAATGCCGTTGGCTACAATATTTATTTTGGTGAAGCTCCCGGCAAGCTGTACAACAGCGTTATGGTTTACGGCAACAACGAATATTATTTAAAGGCTTTGGAAAAAGACAAGCCCTATTATTTTCAGATAGAAGCGTTTAACGAAAATGGTATTTCGCCAAGAACGGCTGTCATAAAATCTGAATAATTTTTGAGCCGGGCCAATAACCCTGATTAAGCTTTACTTGCGTCGCACTCTTGTACTTTCGCATCAGGAAGCAGCTGCAGTCTCAATTTTATTGTTCATGCTAAAATAAAAACCCGGTTGCTTTTGTGAGCGGGTTGCATTATGCCGAATAGTGTTCCAAACGTAAAAGTGAGTGACACAACAGGACTTCATAGTAGTAATTGAGCCCCCAAACAAAAGAATTTCAACTAATTGAGTAAAAACTTCAAAAAAATTGTTTCAGTACAACTTTAAAAACTTCCTGTTCATGCATGGTTTATTCCGGTTCATACATTTATTGACACAGAAATGACATTCGTATGACCAAGGTCATGTTATCAATGCAATCCGCAGGCATACTTTTGCGTATATAATTAAGTACATAAGACCAAAAGTATAGATGGATATTAACCAGTTTTATATAGCAGGAATTAATTACAAAAAAACAGATGCCTCCAGCAGGGGGCAGTTTGCTGTAAGTTCTGTTCATTATGGTTCACTCTTAAAGAAAGCTTCTTCTGTAAACGTTTCGCAATTGTTTGTGCTAAGCACTTGCAACCGTACAGAAATTTATGGAGTTACACCCAATGCTGATGTGCTGATTAATCTTTTGTGCAGCGAAACAACCGGTTCTGTTGAAACTTTTAAAGAACTTGCTTATATAAAAAAAGGTTGGAAAGCAGTAGAACATTTGTTCCAGGTTGCGGCAGGTCTCGATTCTCAAATTCTGGGCGATTACGAAATAGTAGGCCAAATAAAACTTGCCGTGAAGTTTGCAAAAGAAAATGGTTTTATGGGTACTTTTTTGGAACGCCTGCTCAGCTTTGTGCTGCAGGCTTCTAAATCCATTAAGACAAATACGGAACTTAGCGGCGGTACTGTTTCTGTTTCCTTTGCCGCAATTCAATTTTTAAGGGATAATGTACCTGATGTAAAAAACAAAAAGATTGTTTTACTCGGTACTGGCAAAATTGGCCGCAATACCTGTAAAAACCTGGTGGATTATTTGGCAACAACCGATATTACACTTATTAACCGCACAGAAGAAACTGCAGGTGAGCTGGCAAAAGAAATGGGTCTGCAGTTTGCGCCGTTTCAAAGTGCACACGCTTTGGTGCAAAATGCCGACATCGTTATTGTAGCAACCAGCGCAGCCGATCCCATAATAATGAAAGCGGATCTGCTTAACTGCGGCAAAAAAATCCTCATTGATTTATCTATTCCAAATAATATAGATCCTGCATCCAAAGAATTGGAGCATGTTACCCTTGTAAATGTGGATGATCTTTCAAAGATCAACGATGCAACATTGCAAAATCGATTAGATGAAGTACCAAAAGCAAAAGCGATTATTGCAGAACATACACAAGAGTTTGCAGAATGGTACAACATGCGTAAAAATGTACCAGCCCTTAAAGCGGTTAAACAAAAGCTGATAGATATGCAGCAATGTAACTTGTTCTTAGCCGCTCATCCTCAGTATAATCTTGAAATAAATAAAGATCCTAATACAGATCACATCCAGAAAACCATTAGCAACATGGCGCTTAAAATGCGCAGCCAGCATCAACCCGGCTGTTATTATATTGAAGCCATCAACGATTTTATTACCTGCACGGCTAATTAAAACAACCCATGAGTAAAGTGTTCAGGATTGGAACAAGAGACAGCCAATTGGCTGTTTGGCAGGCAACCCTGGTGCAAAAGCAATTAGCAGAAAATAACATTGCAAGTGAGTTGGTTTATATAAAAAGTGATGGAGATATTGACCTTATCACTCCTTTATACGAAGTTGGCGTACAGGGTATTTTCACCAAAACTTTAGATGCTGCATTGCTCGGCAAACGAATTGATATTGCTGTTCACTCCATGAAAGATGTGCCCACCCAATTAGCCAAAGGCATTGTACAGGCTGCAGTTTTAGAAAGGGCTTCTTATAAGGACATACTTGTTTTCAAAAACGATAAAGATTTTCTCAATGATTTTAAAGCACATGCCGTTATTGCAACCAGCAGTATCCGGCGACAATCGCAATGGCTGCACCGCTACTCCCATCACAGTATTGAAAACCTTCGCGGCAATGTAAATACAAGGATGAGAAAAGTTGCAGAAAATAACTGGAACGGTGCCATCTTTGCAGCAGCAGGATTAGAAAGAATTAACCTTCGTCCCGAAAATTCAGTTGAATTAGATTGGATGTTACCGGCCCCATCACAAGGTGCCATCATGATTGTTTGCAGGGAAGAAGATAAAGAAGCATTCGATGTATGCAACACTTTAAACCATCCAGCTACTGCGCTCTGTACAAAACTTGAAAAAGATTTTTTAAGAACTTTAATGGGCGGCTGTTCAACGCCCATTAGTGCGCTTGCGGTTATTAAAGAAAATATGCTTCACTTTAGAGGAAACATTTTTTCGCCGGATGGAAAAGAAAAAGCAGAAGTAGAAAAAAGTATTGTAGCCGATCAGGCACAGCAAACGGGAATTGAAGCCGCACAGGAAATATTGAACAATGGAGCAAGAGAAATATTACAAGCAATCCGTAATGCCAAAAATTAAGGCCAGCATATTGTGTACTCGCCCTTTAAATGAATTGCTTATACATAAAGCTGCGCGCCACGGTATTGATATCGATGTGGTTCCGTTTATTGAAACAGAGCCCGCAAAATCTCCCGGAATTATTCAGCAAATAAGCAGTTTTGCAACGCAAAAAATAACAGCTGTTTTTACCAGCATGAATGCCGTGGAATCTGTAATTATACAGCTTACTTTTATTCCGGATTGGGATATTTACTGTTTGGGCGGCATTACAAAAGAATTGGTGTTTGATTTTTTTGGAGAAGATAAAGTGATCGCCACAGCAAAAAACGCACAGGCGCTTGCAGAAAAAATTTTGCACGCACAAACCGTGAAAGAAGTTGTTTTCTTTTGCGGCGACCACCGTTTAGATGAGTTGCCCGAAACACTCCGCTTCAATCACATCGAAGTAAACGAACTCGTGGTGTACACAACCATTCAATTGCCGGTGTTCATCGAAAAAAATTATACGGGCATCATTTTTTTCAGTCCCAGTGCGGTTCACAGCTTTTTTTCCATGAACACGGTCGCTACAAATGTGGTGCTTTTTTCAATTGGCAAAACCACCACGGCAACCATTCAAACGTATTGCAGCAATAAAATAATTACCAGTGAGTGGCCGGGAAAAGAGCAGATGGTTGAAAATGTGATCGGCTATTTTAGTTAGAAATTTTTTGTGCCGGGCTGAGTTTTTTCATGGCATCGTCTCTTGCGTCGCACACTTGTACATTAGGAAGTTAATTGAGCTTTAAACAGCCATGATGGAGAGTATAAATAAATGCCGTCATTGCGAGGAACGAAGCAATCTCCTGGTATAATATGAATTCGAAAATTGCGCACGACAAGAGATTGCTTCGAAGGCCCCGCAATGACGATCAAGGTTATACAGTACAAGTGTGCGACGCAACAAAAGTTCAATCAATGTTTCAAATGCCGGGTTCAAAAAAAAGGCTGTTTAAGCAGATAAAAAAAGTATGATGAGCGATTTAAAAAACGATTTATTACTAAGGGTTTTACGCGGCGAAAAAACAGAACGCACACCAGTTTGGATGATGCGTCAGGCGGGTAGGTATTTACCTGAGTACATGAAACTGCGTGAAAAATACGGCTTTTTTGAAAGGGTACAAACACCCGAACTTGCCTGCGAAATAACGATTCAGCCTGTTGACATAGTTGGCGTTGATGCTGCCATATTGTTTTCGGATATTCTTGTTATACCGCAGGCAATGGGCCTTGAAGTGCAGTTGATCGAAAGCAGAGGGCCAATTCTTCCTGCCCCCATAAAAACAGAGCATGATTTAAACCGTGTCCGTGTGCCGGATGTAAACGAAACACTGCATTATGTTTTTGATGCCATTAAATTAATAAAACAAGAACTTAATGGCCGTGTACCATTAATAGGTTTTGCCGGCGCACCGTGGACGATTCTTTGCTACATGGTTCAGGGCAAGGGCTCCAAAACTTTTGACGAAGCAAAAGAATTCTGTTATACTCAACCAGAACTTGCACACCAGTTGCTGCAGATGATTACCGATACTACCATTGCTTATTTAAAAGGCCAGGCAGAAGCAGGGGCAGATACTATTCAGATATTCGATAGTTGGGGTGGTTTGCTAAGTCCGGCAGATTTTGAAATTATTTCGTTGCAGTACATCAGGCAAATTGTAACTGCTTTAAGAGACATTGTGCCTACCATCATTTTTGCAAAGGGTGCCTGGCACAGTTTAGATGTAATGGCAGCAACCGGCGCACATGGCCTGGGAATTGACTGGTGCATAAAACCACAAATGGCAAGACAATTAGCAGGGCCAAATATTGTATTACAGGGTAACTTTGATCCGGCTAAATTATTATCGCCCATACCGGTAATACAAAAAGAAGTAAAAGCAATGATGGATGCCTTTGATGGCAATCATCATGTGGCAAACCTTGGTCATGGTATTTTGCCCAATGTTCCGGTAGATCATGCAAGGGCTTTTGTAGATGCGGTGAAGGAGTATAAAGTCTGAGCAGGTTTTTAAGGATTAAATGGAAATTAAAGATAATCTCCTCAATCTTTATAATCCTAAAAGATCTACGTTCAGACAGCTTGCCAACTTTAAAAACTCTTCTATATGAAAACAAGTATAAAGCAGGAATGGATAGAATACATTCACGGTTTGCAGGATATCATTTGCACAGCACTTGAAGAGGCCGATGGCAAAGCAACTTTCATAGAAGATATTTGGGAGCGTGGAGATGGCGGCGGAGGTGGAAGAACAAGAGTAATCAGCAGCGGAAATATATTTGAAAAAGGAGGCGTTAATACTTCGGTTGTGCATGGCCATGTAACAAACGAAATGCGCAAGGAATTAAAAATATTTGGCAGCAAATGGTTTGCCTGCGGTTTAAGTTTGGTATTACATCCGTCGAACCCATTTGTACCAACAGTTCATTGCAACTATCGTATGTTCGAATTGTACGACGACAACAACGAAGTAATTGACCGCTGGTTTGGCGGAGGTACCGATCTTACCCCCTATTATTTATTCGAAGAAGATGCAAAACATTTTCACCAGGTTTATAAAAATGTCTGCGATAAATTTGATATTTCCTTCTTCAAAAAATTTAAAGAAACCTGCGATAACTATTTTG
>JANXWM010000735.1 GCA_025351145.1 Chitinophagaceae bacterium | reverse complement strand
ATCAGTGTCAACCTTGTAGTTTAATAATTTGGGAGAAGAATAGATAACATGGTATGCACTGTCAATTAATATCGCCTGAAAATTGATAGGCGAACCGGGTAGGTAATTATCCAGCTTACTCAGAACAGTTTTATCTGTATCCTTTATATTAAAATAGTCCGTATATTCTTTATACGCCTGGGCCCACAGGCGCTTATTAAAATCCTGTTCCCGGGTATGCGCATACAATGTGTAAATAATAAAAAGCGAAGTAAGCAGGATGACGGATATCACCAGCGTAAGCAATAGCACAAACCTGACCCTTACCCTCATGACAATGCCGTTTCCCTTACATAATAACCAAACCCCGGTTTGGTATGAATGAGCTTTGTTTCGAAAGGTTTGTCAATTTTATTCCGCAGAAAACTAATGTACACCTCAATAGTATTTGTACCGGTATCAAAGCTTAGGTCCCAAACTTTTTGCATAATTTCCTGCTTGGGTATTACTTTCCCTTTATTGCGGCAAAGCAACACCAGCAAAGCAAATTCTTTGGCTGTAAGGTTTATATTTTTCTCGCCACGTGTAACTGTTTTATTATTTAGATCAATAGTAAGGTCCGCTACAATAATCTTATCCGTTTCAACAGCACCGCTTTCTGCTCTTTTCAAAAAAACTTTTATACGGGCAAAAAGTTCGTTGAAATGAAAAGGCTTAACAATGTAGTCATCAGCACCGAAACTAAATGCATCTACCTTATCCTGTATCTCCCCAAGGGCAGTAAGCATTATGATCGGCACTTTACTGTTCTGCTGCCTGAACTCCTTACATAAAGCCAGGCCATTCTTATAAGGAAGATTAACATCAAGCAGTACAATTGAATACTGGTGCTGATTAAACAGCTTTTCCGCAACTGCTCCATCGTAGGCAACATCGGCCTGGTACCCTTGCCCAATAAGCTCTTCCTGGATTACCTGGCTTAGCTTTGGTTCATCTTCTGCAATTAAAATTCTGTAGTTGTTTTCCATTATTTTCAATAAAAATTGGTCGTACAAATTATGAAAAAAAATCTGTTCCCAATACAGGTTATTATATCATGCAACCCTTTTCCTAAAATGAGCTACCTTTTTTTCAAAAAAAGTAAACTGCTTAAAATGCTTTTTATGGTGACTGAATCATTATTACACTATCAAAATTCAATATAAAAAATGCCGGTATAAAAAGATTCAACAAATACGGCTTATCCATTACAACCTGTGTTATTTCTTCAAAAAAATAACCCGCAAGAATTGCACCAGCAAAGTAAAATAATTATTTTTTTAATAATATGCCCCATCCGGGTCACCATACTTTCGTTCCTGATATATAAAATTATTAGCCTTAACTATAGATTTGGATATTGGCAAATAAAAGAGAGAATTTATTGAGCCAGCATTATAACAATGCCAAGCTTTTCTTGCGTCGCACTCTTCAGGTTTCTTCTATCGGGGTAGCTGCAGGTTGTTAAACTTAGCCTCTGCAAGAACGCAATCATCAAAAACAAAAGAGAATTTATAAAGTCAGATAATAATAGGCAATTACGGCAATACCAATTGCGCCAAGTACGAGTGCAGCAATCCACCAGCGCTCCTTCTTTACTTCCTGCCGGGCAAGTGATACATGCATTTCGGTGGAGGTTTTATTATCCTCCCCTACCCTTACATTGTGTTCGGCATTCTGCCTTATTACCCTTTCTGCAATTATGCCGGGAAAGAAGTTTTGGATATTTAAACCCGGAGTAAATGAATAGTTCCCTTCTTTTTTTGAAAGTGTACCAATGCCCTGCAGCTCAATTACAGCGCCGGTTTCAAGCTGCTGCTTTATTTGTTGCACATACTGATTAAACCGGCCCACGGCATCTGTTGTACTTAAGCCTGATTCTTTTGAAATAAAGCCACACAATTTTTCGCCATCATCGTTTGTTTCATTACTGTAAACAACTTCTGTTACAGGAGCCTGCAATGTTTTATTTACAAAATCAAGCACCGCAGGTTTTGTTTCTGTATAAAAAAAACCAATGCCCGGCAACGCCAGGCTTCTGTTGATTGAAAAATATTTAAGCAGGTATTGATCCATGAATTTTATTTAAACCATTTACACCATTAAGCATTGCGCAGATAAAAAACAAGATGCGGAACAGTTGAACAAAGATATGCAGTACAAGAGTGCGACGCAAGAGGCGATGCTATGGAATACTTAAGCCGGGTTCAAAATGTCTTTACTTAGCTATTGAATTAAACTTACTCTTTATATCTCCAAAAGAATACACCACACCTGCCAGCACATTAAAGCCAAGCACGGGATACTGGTTCCAGCGCTGGTATTTATTATTGAAAAGATTGTTCATCTGCACCCAGGCATTCAACTGCGGTGTTACGCTAAACTCAACGCCAAGATTGAGGTCTGCTGCGGGTTTCAGCTTTTGATCGCTGAGGGTTTTGTTGCGGTACTGGGCACCATCCCAAAAATAAATATCGCTTTTTACAAGAAAGTCTTTCAGTACTTGCCAGCGCAAAGAACCGTTTACTTCTATAGGCAGCAGGCCCCATGCTTTTGCATTGTCTTTAAGGCTGCTGTACTGGTTGAATGTAACACCTGCCAGCAGCGAAATTTTTTCCTGCATGGTATAGCCAATTTCGCCGTGAATGCGCAAATCTTTCATCTCAGATTCATTTACCACCTGGAAAGATTTTCCGGTAATGGTATCGTTTACAAACAAAGGCTGATTGCTGAACTGCAGGTAGCTCACTTTTGCATCATAAGTAACATGTGTACCTGCCGATCCTTTAAAGCCTGCATACTGTTCTTTTACTCTTGTATTGAGCAGGTTCTTTGGCTGTTGCAACCAGGGATTAAGCGAGGCCAGATATTGATATGTTATTTTATTAAAATAACCAACCCAGCCTGCCTGCAGAATAAATTTTTCGTCTTTCAGTTTTGCCTCGGCTGTGATGTTGGGTAAAAAAGACAACACTGTATTATCCCATGTTGGGGAAACACCTGCCACAACTTTTAAGTTAGGAGTTTTAAATTGTACGGCTGGCGTAAGCGAATAAAGGTTGTTGTTAACTGTTCCTGCACTGTCGCTTTTATAAGTGGTTATATCGGCGGTAAGCCCGAGGTTAAAAGCGAAGATCGTTCCAAAGGATTTTGACATGGGCGCAGTAATCATAAAATTGCTTTCGGTACTGCCATGATTATCCTGGAACATACTTAGCGACAGGCCGGGATTATAACTGATGCCCGCTGCATTCTGTGTTTTATTTCTTAAAGCAAGACCGCCGCCAAAAGTAGTGAAACGCTGACGCAGGTCATCTTTTGTAAACTTCAAAGTATCGGGCAAAAAGCCATATTGGTACTGCGTATTATTATCGTAAGAAAGCTTTCCTGTCCATTCATTTTTGTTATCCGTAGTAGTAAAAACTCCAATGCCATCAAGGTTAAGTTTACTGAATTGCTGAAACGGTACACTGCTTTTTGATGAGGTGTATTTTCCATGCACATTCACCACAGATTTTACGCCGTCGCCCAACGATGCGGCAGCTTCAAGATAAGGCGTGGTATAATTTCCATAGCCTGCTTTTATAAAACTCCTGTTTTGCCAATGCACCAGCGTATCAATATTTTCGGCTAATGGTTTTAATGCAGGCGACTGGTAACTGAATGTAATATTTTGTGCGGGCACATCGTACTGAAGCCTTGGCCTTGCTGTATCCGGCGCAGGTGTGGCGGCGCTAAAATTAACCTTCGATGTTGTTTTTAAAGATGGCTGAAATGCAGAGGTAACCGTAACGGTACGGTTTGGCAATGAATCAGTTTTTACCTGTGCCGTTGCCGGTTGTTTCTTTGCCGGTTTCGTTTTTTTGCGTTGCTGTGCAAAAACATTACAGGCAGTTGCAAAAAGTAATACTATTAAAATGGTTCTTTTCATTCCTTTCTTTTTTCTATACAACCCGGTAGTTATTTTTTTAGTAACCCAGCATTTGTTCTTCGTTCATCGTTCCTTGCGTCGCACTCTTCAACGCTTTGAAATCCATTGAGCTTTGGGCTGCTGTTCAAAGCTCATTATATAATCTGAACGTACAAGTGAGTGACACAACAGACGATGCCACAAAGAACCTAAGCCGGTAACAAAATATTTCTTCGTACTTCTTACTTCAAACTTCTTACTTCGTACTTCTTCTATTGGCTCACTTTACTGTTCTTCATTTTCTCTTCAACAACAATATCTAATTTTTGCTGCGCTTCCTTTTTAAGTTCAGGTATAGCTGCATTATCAACCACACTTTTCAATGTTGCTTCTGAGTTAAAGTAATCATCTTCTTTAAAATATACGTCGCCCAAAAGTATATATGCTTTGGTGATCCAGTAATCGTAAGAGCCTGCTTTATTAATTACATCGAACGAAGCTTTTTCTGCTTCGGGCAATTTATTTTGCAGCATTAATGTTTCGGCGATGTGATACCTTGCTTCTGCCGCATATTCTGATTTACCCAAATCAACCACCGACCTGTAAGCGGCTGATGCTTCAACCAGTTGATTGTTTACCTGGTAGTTTTTTGCGATCACCATATTGGCCATCATTTTATCGTCTGTGGCAATGCCTTTTTGCTGCAAAAGATCCTGTGCGTTGGGAACAGCATCAGCCCACTGCGATAATTTAAACTGGCAGCGAAGCAGGCCACGCATGGCTTCCAGCTTATTTTCTGCAGTTACTGCCAATGATTTTAATTGTTGAAAATATTGCTCTGCTTTCGCATATTCTTTTTGTTCAAAATACAAAATACGTGCAGCCTGCAGTACTGCGGCTTCTGCATATTTATTTGGAGCTTTGTCCGCAACTGTTGCATAATATTGCAGCGCATTATTAAAATCTTTACGGTTATTATATATCTCAGCTACCTGGTAATTGGCATCAACGGAATATTTACCTGTGGGGAATTTTTTAAGGTAATCTATAAATCCATTCAGCGCATTGTCGTAAGATTTATTGCCGTATGCAATGTTTGCAGAAACATAAGTAAGCGAATCCTCTTCCGAATAACTTACATCTTTTCCGTTCTGCCGCATAAAGGCAACAAAGTCGCCGGGATGCTGGTTTTCTACAAAAATGTTGCGCACATAATCAACTGCTTCATCGCTTTCCTGGGAGTTGGGATAAGTTGAAATAAGTGTCTTGAAATTATTGAGTGCCTCATTGTTATTGTTCTGGTTAAAATAAACAATACCCAATTTTAAATAAGCCTGCGGTTTTAACGCTTCTGCATTTTTATTTTTCAATACTGCATTCAAAGGAATTAATGCTGCTTCATATTGTTCATTGGCAAGATAAGTGTTGGCGATTTCCATATTTGCATCAGGCACAATTGTGGATGAAGGGAACCGTGAAGCTATAGACTGCAGCAAAGAAACCTTTTGTGCATACTGGCTTGATGCACCTGCAATGATTGCTTTTTGATACAGTGCATAATCTGCGGCAGGCAGATTATTGTTGATCAAATTATCATACATCTGCAACGCCTTGCTGTATTTCTTCTGCATAAAATAACAATCCGCGCTTCTTGCATAAGCATCCTGCTCAATTGGTTTTGATGAAGCAGAAACAGAGGTTGTTATTTGCTCAAAATATTTCAATGCATCTGTATAATCTTCCTGGCGCATAGCGCTGTAACCTAAGCTGTATCTCGCATTTACAGGATTTACTTCCCCGTAAACAACAGGGCTTTTCATATACTCGCCAAGGTAATAAACAGCAGAATCGAACTGGTTGCTGCGGAATGCAATCTCACCTTTCCAGAAATTGGTATACGGTAACTGACTGGTATTATAATCTGCACTGTAAACTAGGTTAAGCAAATTATCTGCCTGAACAAGTTGCTGGTCATTGACCAGTTCAACCGCATGACCATACAATATTTTAGGATAAATGCGTTTTACGGTTTCGCTTTTAACTGGCAAAGCATTTACAAGGTCAAGCGCTTCTTTATAATTATTGGTATTGGCCAGCACATTAACTAATAAATCTTTTGCCTCGTTTTGGTATTCCGATTTTGGATATGCACCGATAAAATCTTTCAACTCACTTAAAGCAACATCAGTATAACCCAGTTCATAAGAAAGTTTACCATAATTGAATTTGGAAATTTCCTTTTGAACCTTATTACTGCTGTTCAATGCGCAGAAAAGAAAGGCACTTCTTGCACTTGGCTTTTGGCCTAACTCTAAATATGAATCAGCTAAAAGATACATGCTGTTCTGGGCAAGAGAATCCTGTTTACCGCCCAATTCTTTAAAACCATCCACCGCCTTTTTATATTGCTTTGCCTGGTAATAACAATAAGACAATTCGTATAAATCTTCCCTGCTTACCTTTTGTGTTTTTGTTACATACTGTTCTATATAAGGCAAAGCTTTCGAAAAATTTTTCTTTTCAAAATAAATATGCCCAACAATCTGCCGCATTTGCAGGTCGTAAAACTGACCGCCTTTTTGCAAAGCTTTTTCGCCATACTCAAGGGCTTTGTCTTTTTCGCCGCTGTAGTAATATATCTCAGTAATATAATATGGAACAATGCCCTGGTATGCAGGCTTATCTTCTGTAATTTTAAAACTGCCTAATGCATCTTTATACCTTTTCTCGTTGAAAGCGATAAAGCCATAGTAGTAGTTGGCATCTGCATAATTTGCATCAGAAGGTAATTGCCGTATGGCATCAAATAAAGGTTTGGCTTCGTTGAAACGCTGCAGTGTAAAATAGGCATATCCCTGGTGAAATTTCATTGCAGCAATTTCACTGTTGCTCAGGTTATCGTAAGTGGTTTTTTCGTAGTAAGTAATGGCATCAATAAAATTCAGTTTGTTGTAATAATATTCCGCCAGCCTGTAGCACATCATTTCAACACGGGGTTCATTGTGCTCAAGATTTATATACTCAATGGCTGCCTGTTCTGCAATCTGGTCTTTCAGTTCAAGGCCGCAAACGATAGAATAATATTTAGATTCAGATTGTATGGTAGCCGGTATGCTGCTGTTGGTTTTAGCCTCAGCATAAAGCGTTTTAAATAACGGGTAGGCAAGGCTGAACTGCTCTTTCTGATAAAGCTCTTTAGCAAGTTTAAAATCTGCATCTGGGTCATCGTTTGCTTTTGTGTACTGGGCTTGTGCCGAAACAACTGCAAGTACAGCAAAACATATTATGATACTGATCTTCCTTAAATGTAAATTCATACCTGGTAAAAACGGAGAAGTTTGCAAAATATTTTTTATCCTTTCTTAATAAAACGTAAAATCGCGTTAAAGGTAACAACCTTGCCCAGCAACGCAAAGACTGTTCCATTATTTGTGGATAAACTTTATAAACCTTTATTTAAGAAGCAATAAACATAGTTTAACAATACATAAAAGCAGGGTGGGCCGAACAATAGTTTTTTATAGCATCGCCTGTTGCGTCGCACTCTTGTACTGAAGAATATTAATGAGCTTTAGGCTGTATGCTATAAGCTATTGTATTTTTTTCGTGCGGCTTGTGGCGTGCAGCCTGTAGGCGAATATTGTTTTGAACGCACAAGAGTGCGACGCAACAGAAGCTTCACGGCAGTACTCTGCCCGGTTCAAAAAAATTCCCAACTGTATTCACCATTCACCATTCACTATTTTTATCTTCGCCACCTATGAACAAAGAGGTGGTATTAAGCGGTATAAGGCCCACAGGAAATTTGCACCTGGG
>JANXWM010000734.1 GCA_025351145.1 Chitinophagaceae bacterium | reverse complement strand
TTTTGGAAGCAAGGCAAGTATTAGCCAGATAATACTTGCTGCCAAAAAATAAACTGTCTATTTATTCGTTAATTTTAGATCGTGAAAAAATTGTTGATGAGAAAAATACTTTTACTTCTTTTTATTTTAGGCGGTGTGATGAATGTATATGCGCAGGATCCACATTTTTCGCAATTCTTTTCTTCGCCACTTACACTTAACCCGGCATTTACCGGTAAGTTCGACGGCACAGTGCGTGTAGCAGGCAATTACCGCAACCAGTGGCCTACTATTAACAGGGCTTATCAAACAGGAACAGTTTCTGTTGACTTTCCAATTTTAAAAAAATTAATTGATTTCAGGGATACATGGGGCGTTGGTATAATGGGCTATACAGATAAAAGTGCTGATGGCGCTGTATCGTTTAATTATATGTCTGTTTCAACTGCCTTTCACAAGGGTTTAGATGAAGATGGCTACAAACAAATTGGCGTAGGGCTGCAGGGAACTTACAGCAACATGCTGATCAATCCAAGCAATCTAAAATTCGAAGACCAGCTAACGCCATTGGGTTTCACCGGCGTAACAAGCGAAACTTTTGGCACATCAACTTTAAAAACAAGCTATTTCGATTTAAACGCGGGCATGCTTTATACCACAAGCTCATCAGACAAAAACAATCTATATGCCGGTATAAGCTTATATCATATAAACAGGCCAAGGCAAAATTTTAATTCAGGCGCTTATTACCTGCTTAACCCCCGTGCAACATTTCACGCCGGTGGCTATTTCCCTACCGGAGATATGACTACCCTGCACATAAGTGCGTTATACAGCACACAGGCACAGGCACACGAAACGCTTATTGGTGCAGCTTTACAGTTTGCAGCCTCCAGCCCGGAAACATCAGAAAACCCTGTTAGTTTCTATGCAGGTTCATGGTTACGCCTCGGTGATGCACTTATACCTTATGTTGGTCTCGAATTCAACAGCATGCGGTTTGGTGTTACTTACGATATTAATACTTCCGATTTAAAAACCGCTTCACAAAGCCGTGGTGGTATAGAAATATCGCTTATCTACATTGCAAAACCAGCAGGAAGCAAGGGTATTCCATGCCCTAAGTTTTAGATTAATCCAATTTATTTTTGGGGCCCAACATAAGAATATATATAAAGCTTTACTTGCGTCGCACTCTTGTACTTTCTTAACTTTATTGAACATTAAACAGCCAGCGAACTTTGCCACAATGAAGGATTTTAAAAAATATTACAGTATTCCCGCCGAGCCGGAATTACTATACAAAGCATTAACCAACCCAGCAACTATACAGTTATGGACCGGCGAAGAAGCCGAAATGAGTACTGAACCCGGAAGTGAATTCTCCTTATGGCAGGGCAGTATAGCTGGAAAAAATATTGCCTTTGAGGAAGGAAAAAAAATCGTTCAGCAATGGTATTTTGGCGATCAGGCCGAGCCATCTATTGTAACAATAAAACTGCACCCCGATAAGCATGGCACTTCCGCAGAGCTCCTGCACACTAACATCCCTGACGAAGCCTATGATGAAATAACCCAAGGTTGGACCAATGATTATTTTGGTTCCCTCATAGAGTTTTACCTGTAAGTAATTAACCTGTTTTCCACAATTTTTCTTCAATCACCTTCAGGTATTTTTTCATATACAACAAGACTAAAACCTCGTTAAAATACCGCTTATTTTATTAAAGTAATAACATGCTAATATCTTATTTATCAAAACTTTACTTAATTTAAACAAATCAAAAATATTTCACTCTATTTATTTTTTGCCCCACTTTAAAATTAAGCACGGGGTGTTCTAATCCGGCTTATTGTTGAAAATACGGCCACATTGTGATGGGTTACCTTTTACATTATTGTGTATTAAGCGATGTAAGAAATTTTTCACAAAAAAGTAAAAAATGGTACAAAAAACTTATTTCAAGACTAAAGATTATTGCAAAGTAAAATTCACATTTAACATTGAAGATGCTGAAACAGTAGAGATACTTGGATTGAACAGTGACTGGGAAAATTCAATTGTAATGAGCAAGAAAAAAGATGGCAGTTTTTCATGTGAAGTTTCACTACCAAAAAGTACACAGCACGAATTTAAATACCTCGTTGATGAAACCAAATGGATCAACGAACCTGAAGCCGATAGCCAAAACCCCAATGAATTCGGCGGAAGCAACAGCGTAATCGTATTATAAAAATTTTCAAAGGATTACTAACTATATATTTTACCAGGAAATAATTTCTGATACAGTCTTTATTTCCTGGTAAAGTTTTATAAACTGAGTGTTTAGCATTCTAATATAATTTCTTTGCACAATTTCCCTCAGAAATTATAAGAGTGTAGCGCATGCACAGCTTCATGTTTAGCCCGGCTGAGGAAGTATCATAAAATTTCTTTTACTATCCTTTAGTATGCCGAAATTTTTCGGATGGCGGGATTATGCACCAACAATTCCACTGTTGAAACCTTATTCAACAACCCCATTTTATGTTTCGAAGGTTTTCATTTCATTTGTACAAAAATGTTTTATGAAAAATTCGTTTGACCCGGGCATTGCGTATATTTAATTTTCAAGCAACCTCAATATGAAAAATTTAATTTTCGCCGTTCTTGCTTTATCATTTTCACTTGTTAGCCATGCCCAAACCTATCAGAGAGAACCTAATGAAAATGCAGAAGCTTTTGCCAAAAGGGCTTTGCAGGTAAAGGTTTTAGCGCACCAGGTTATTGAAACAAAAGAATGGGATACAGCAAAAAAAGTGATCTTAAGTTTTGTACCCTCAAACCAGGATACAACCGAAAACAATAATTATAACGAAGAAGAAACATACATCATTGGTTATGCGTTTATCCCAATTGGAAGCAATAATTACCAGCGTGCTTTAATCGATACGTTTTATGAAAATGGTGGCTCACCCAAAATTGAGTCAGTTTTTTTTGTAAATACTGATAAAGACAAACAAAGAGAAATCGCCATTATTTTAAGCACAGAAAATACACACCGGGCAGAAGGTATTGATGGCAGTTATTACGACACATATTTTTACGACAGCCCCAATATGCAAGCCCCGCAAGACAGGCTTAAAATGTTTAAAAGCCTAAGCGAAAAATTCAGTTGTTTTGAAGGTGATAAAGGCAATAAATCTTACAAGGCAAAATACAAAACTGCCGCATCAATAAAGGCGGCACTAAAACGGATGGGATATTAGCCTGAAGTTGTGCTGGGAGGCTGAAGCTGCATAATGCTTTTCAGTACAAGAGTGCGACGCAAGGAACGGTCATTAGAATTACTTTAGTCCGGTTCAAAAAAATTATAATTAAATATTACGATGTACTGATCATTTCTGCACTCTCCTCTTCCACTGCTTCAATACTTGTACTGTAACGGACAATGATCCTGCTCCCGATATTAAGCATACTAAAACTTAAAAATGCGCAAAGGCACATCATGCCTGTCATAGGTAAAGCTGTATGGTTGCTCAGCATACTTACACCCGCCGAAACAATAGTACCAACAGCCATTTGAATACAACCCATTACTGCCGATGCGCTGCCCGCATTTTTACTAAACGGCGCCAGCGAAAGCGCCGATGAATTGGGGAAAATAAAACCCTGGCAGCATAAAAAAATAAAGATGAAAAAAATGGTGCTGAACAAATCTATCCACCCAAAAAAAGTTCCGGTAAAAAGCACCAACCCGGTTAACGATTGACACAGCGATGCCACTTTAATAATCTGCTCGCTTTTATAATTTTTAAGCAGCACACTGTTCAACTGGCTTGAGCCAATTAAACCCATGGCAATAAGCGCAAATATCCACCCGTATTGCTTTTCGGTTACTTTATACAACTCCATAAATACAGATGGAGAACCGGAAATATAAGCATACAAACCAGCCGATGCAAGTGAGCCCGCTAATGAATAAGTATAGAACTGCGGCTCCTTAAGCACAAGCAAAAAATTAAGCCCTATTTGTTTTGGCTTCAACGATACTTCTGTATCGGGCTTTCTGCCTTCAGGCAATGCAAAATGCACAGCCACCAATAAAAATGCCGACATAACACTAAGCACTGCAAAAACATATTGCCAGCCAAATGCTGCGGTAATATAACCACCAAGTGTAGGCGCAATAATGGGTGACACTCCAATCACCAGCATCAGCAGCGAAAATATTTTCGCGTTTTCTTCTACGGGAAAAATGTCCCGCACCAATGCCCTCGCCGCAACCATACCAGCACATCCGCCCAAAGCCTGCACCAAACGCAACGCGATCAACGCATTTACCGAAGTTGCCAGGCCGCAACCAATAGAAGCGAGCAGGTAAATACTTATACCAAAATACAAAGGTATTTTTCGGCCAAAGCGGTCGAGCAGCGGGCCATAAATCAGCTGGCCAAAAGATATACCAATAAAAAAACTGGAAAGCGAAAGGGCAACGTTTGCAACAGTTGTGTGCAGGTCTTTTGCAATATCAGGAAAGCCCGGCAAATACATATCAATCGAAAAAGGGCCCACTGCAGACAGCAGCCCAAGTATCAGTATCACATAAAATTTATCTTTCCCTTTCATGAATTATAAAACGTAAAAGTAACAAAGTGAGGCTTATTCCACGATACAAAATTTGTGATACCGGCATCAGTTTTCATAGCATCGTTCCTTGCGTCGCAATCCGTTCATCTTTATATCAATGGTCATCTTCAGCATCAGGTGCAGTCAGCTTAATAAATTGCTAACCCGCTTACATAAAAATCAAGCACAAACTAAAACCCGCAAACTACCAACTGCTTTTTATATTTGCAGCCATGAAGATTTTGATGGTATGCCTCGGCAATATTTGCCGAAGCCCTTTGGCAGAAGGTATTTTACAGCATAAAGCAAATGAAGCCGGACTTGATTGGGAGGTTGACAGCGCCGGTACCGGTAATTATCATATTGGATCGCAGCCTCATCCCTTATCACAGAAAGTAGCACGTATGAATGGCATTGATATCAGCACACAATGCACAAGGCAGTTTGTAAAAGAAGACATGGTTGCATTCGATAAGATTTATGTAATGGATGCAGGTAATTATAACGATGTACGAAGAATGAGCGGGAGCTTATGGGATGAAACAAAAACGGATCTGCTGCTGAATGAATTATATCCCGGCGAAAATCGTGGTGTTCCCGATCCCTGGTACGAAACAGAAGAAGCTTATCATAAAGTGTTTACCATGATCAGTGATGCATGTGATATGATCATCAGCAAATATTCCATCGGGCAATAAATTTGCTGCAACTATTTTCACGATTGACTTTTCTTATTTAACTAACTAATTAAAATGGCCAAACCAACATTACCACAGGGCACAAGAGATTTTAGTGCGGAGGTTGTACGCAAACGCAATTATATTTTTAATACCATACGCAATGTATTTGAACTGTACGGTTTTCAACCATTGGAAACACCTGCCATGGAAAACCTTGAAACCTTAATGGGCAAGTATGGAGAAGAAGGTGACAAATTGATATTTAAAATTTTAAATAATGGGTTAGATAATCCTGCAAAACACCAGAAAGCAAAAGAAGATTTTGAAAAATTATTGGATGGAAAAAATATAACAGGCATTACCGAAAGGGCTTTGCGTTACGATCTTACCATTCCTTTTGCACGTTATGTTGCCATGAACCATGGCCAGCTTAGTTTTCCATTTAAGCGTTTTCAAATACAACCTGTATGGCGAGCCGACAGGCCTCAACGTGGCCGCTACCGTGAGTTTTACCAATGCGATGCAGATGTAGTGGGCAGCAATTCATTGTTGAACGAAGTTGAACTCACCAACATATATGCAACCGTTTTTGAAAAGCTGGGGGTTGCTGTTGAAATAAAAATCAACAGCAGAAAAATTTTACAAGGGATTGCCGAGTTAATTGATGAATCTGACAGAATCATCGACATTACTGTTGCTATTGATAAAATAGATAAGATCGAAATGAAAGGCGTACAAGAAGAGCTGCGCAAAAAGGGGTTTACTGAAGAAAAAATAAAAATTCTATATGATTTTATGGCTATTAAAGGCGGTGGAATTATATGGGGAGAAGGTGTTAAAAAAGAAAATGATAATTTAAAAATATTGAATT
>JANXWM010000687.1 GCA_025351145.1 Chitinophagaceae bacterium | reverse complement strand
TTAGTCGATCCTCAAAAACTTTACGATGCTCAATCTGATTGAGTTTAGG
The DNA here is from genome assembly GCA_025351145.1 of Chitinophagaceae bacterium. Lineage (GTDB taxonomy): Bacteria > Bacteroidota > Bacteroidia > Chitinophagales > Chitinophagaceae > Limnovirga. The sequence goes on along the minus strand of JANXWM010000687.1, from coordinate 5,219 downwards.
TATTTTATCGGCTAAATAAGGTTGCAGGATTTTGTGGTAACTTTAAAAAATCTTGCAATTTTTTTTATGTTAACAAAACCGGCAAAATCATTACAAACCAGTTTTTTTCAATCTCTGGAAGAGCAGTTAAACCATCAGCATCCGTTGTATTTATTGGCCGATAGAATTGATTGGTCTGTTTTTGAAAAAGCCTTTTCAAAACATTACAGTGCCAAAATGGGCAAACCAGCCAAGCCTATCCGGCTTATGGTATCGCTGCTTATTTTAAAGCAATTACGTAACCACAGTGATGAAAACCTGGTAGTAGCCTGGAGTGAGAATTTGTATTATCAATACTTTGGAGGGGAACAATATTTTATCGCCAAAGAGCCATGCAGTTCAACAGAGTTGGTAGAGTTCAGAAAGCGTATTGGTGCAGCTGGTGTTGAACTTATTTTAAAAGAAAGTATCAGGGTAAACGGGGAAGATGGAGATGAAGACACCTTAAGTGCAGACACTACTGTTCAGGAAAAAAACATCACTTACCCTACTGATACCAAACTACATAAAAAGATTATTGCCAAGTGTATTGGTATTGCAAAAACAGAAGGTATTGTGTTGCGGCAGAGTTATAAGTTTACATTAAAAAAACTGAATACCCTGCTTCGTTTCCAGCATACAAAACATGGGAGTAAACAAGCCCGTAAAGCCAGAAAGAAAATAAAAACAATTGCAGGAAGACTGGTAAGAGAAATCGTCAGAAACCTTGATGACAAAAGACTTTTACAGCATAAGACACAATTGGGCATTTATCAAAAGGTATTATTGCAAAAGCGAAGCGACAGCAATAAGATTTACAGCCTTCATGAGCCGGATGTAAAATGTTTCACCAAAGGTAAAGAACACAAAAAATTTGAATTTGGCAGCAAAGCCGCTTTACTGATAACACAAACTACCGGTGTTATTGTAGGGGCACTAAGTTTTAGTGAAAATCTTCATGATTCTAAAACATTACCAGCTGTTATTGAGCAATATGAAAGGCTTAAGGAAAAGAAACCCAAAGCAATTTTTGCAGACAGGGGTTACCGGGGCCCAAAGGCAGTAAATGATGTAAATGTGCTTACGCCTAAACCACAAACAAATATAACTCAGGCACAACGCAAAAAACATTGCAGGCGTGCAGCAATAGAACCGGTGATCGGGCATTTAAAACAGGATTACAGATTAATCAGAAATTATTTGAAAGGAACCGTTGGCGATGCGATTAATTTAATGCTGAGTGCTGCTGCTATGAATTTTAAACGAGTCATCAACCTCTGGCTCACAGAGGCAAATCAATGTTGGCAACTTATCTGCATTATCATCGCACATACTTATTGGAAATTATATGCCCTCAACAGAAAAATGACTTTTTGAGGAACGACTAATTATACAAGAGATGTTCAAAAATCATTTTTCAATCTTATCTGGAAAACTATTCTGGAAGGAATTACTGCAACCGTTAAGGGCAGTAAATAATTTTATTTTTTTATTATTAGCCGGGCAAATGAATCATTTATGAAACTTTACTTGCGTTGCACACTTGTACTGATGAATAGGTTTCAGCAATCAGCTATCAGCATTCAGGTAAGAAAATCAGACATTACTACGGTATTTGCTGAAACCTGATACCTGAACGCTGATTGCGCAGTATTGTTCCGAACGTACAAGAGTGCGACGCAAGTAAAGATTCATTCATGTTCTTCAGCCGGGTTCATCAAATTTGCCTTTTATTTTTTTACGATAAGCTCCATCACTTTATCTCTGTAACTCATTCCGATTGGTATAGTTGCTTTGTCAATTTCTATACTGCTGCCATAAATACTTTTGATATATGCTTTGGCAATTATGTAAGACTTATGAACCCTTATGAATTGTTTTGCAGGCAATGTTTTTTCCATCTCGCTCATCGTTTGATGCGTTACCAGTCTATATTCCGGAGTGTAGATTTTCAGGTAATCTTTCATGCCCTGTATATAAATAATTTCTGAAAAATTTACTTTAAAAAATTTACTGTTTGCTTTTATAAAAATGTGGTCATCATGAAGAGTATTATTTTCTTTTACAACATTTGTGAATAGCCTTCCCTCCAGAATTTTGGTGATGGCTTTTGAAAAACGTTCAAACGAAATGGGCTTTAATAAGTAGTCAATCACATTGAATTCATAACTTTCGAGTGCATATTCAGCATAAGCTGTTGTAAGTATTACAAGGGGCGGATATTCCAGTGTGCGCAGAAAATGCAAACCCGTCATTCCGGGTAATTGAATGTCCAGAAAAATAAGATCAACTTCTGTATTGTTTAAAACTTCCTTTGCTTCTAAAGCATTATTGCAGATACCAACCAGTTTAAACTGCTCCATCTTCTGCAAATGGCTTTGAATAACGTTTTGAGCAAGAACCTCGTCTTCAACTATTAAACATTTGATCAACTGAAATGAGATTTTAATATCAACGAAACGGTGAAAGCATTGTTGCCTAAAATAACCGCAAGTGTATGCGCATCTGGGTACAGGCTTTCAAGCCGCTCCCTTGCATTTTTAAGCCGTACATTACTCTTTATCCTTTCTTCTTTTTCTGTTTGAATAATGTCCAGCTCATAAGAAGAGGGATACAGCAGTTCAAGCAAACTCTTGCTGTTGGTAAGGCCTTTGCCGTTTATTCTTTTTGCCTGTGTTTCAAGATCTGCGTTGCTGTTGTTTATTACATTCAGCACTATCTGCTTCTCCTCAACTTTTATAGTAATAAAAATAAATGGCTCAGTATAAGCATTGTCCAGTGCATGTTTAAAGCCATTTTCAATAAACGAGATAAATAAAAATGGTTCGATCATTATGCCGTTCGTATGGCCTTCAACCGTAAAACGCACGTCTGCTTTAAAACGTATTTTCTCTATATCAATGTAGTTAAGGATGAATTCAATTTCTTTATCCAATGGAATTTTTTCCTGTTCACAATCGTAAATAAGATAGCGCATCAGGTCAGCAAGTTTTACAACAACTTCCGGTGCCTTGTCAGATTTTTGAAGGCTTAAAGAATAGATGCTGTTGAGTGTATTAAAAAGAAAATGCGGGTTTAACTGCGCCCTCAAATATTTAAGTTTAAACGCGGTATTATCCTTTGTCAGGTTCGCCATTATATCTTTTTCATCTTCTCCTTTTTTAATAAAAGCAATGGCTGCAGCAAGGCTCATGTTAATAATAATCCATACAGTTTCTCTTGCAATACTGCTGAAGTTTACTGATAAATAATCCTGCTCATATTTTAGAAGCGGAAAATTGAGCGGAAACGCATAAATAGAAAAAACCAGCACAAGTACAGTCATAAAAAATGCAATACTTACCAGTGTAAAATATATGTTGCGTTTGTTAAAGAGTAAACCGGGCACAATGATCGCCGCATAAAATAAATATGCCGGCAGCAGTATAAGGTTGGTAAGAAACAATGCCAGCCACATTCTTACGTCATGCAGAAAAAGAGTAAGGCTGTTAACAAGCGGAGCCATCAAACCAAGCAGCACCCAGTAAAATATTTCGATTTTATAAGCATGTTTTATTATCCGGTCGTTATCAAATTCCATTGCAAACAAATTAGCAGTTATTAATGCAATAAAGCTATACCGAATAAATCAATTGCACCAATCATTTCGACGAACAATGAAATACTTTCGATGAGTTTGGAAGCTGCCTAATAAAGTGAACATATTTATGAACCAAACTATTGATTCATTATTGAGCTTTACTTGCGTCGCACTCTTGTACTCTATAACATTTGTGAGCAGCAAAGCCTTGTGCCAAAAAACGTACAACTAAAAAGCTCCGGCTGTATTAAATTCCCCCTTTAGGGTGTTCGGTGGCGTAAGCACAAACAGTGTTCATCACACATACATCGCATTTAGGTTGGGGCCTGCAAATTTCTCTTCCAAGAAATGACATTGCCATACCCACTTCCCAATCTTTCTGCGGAATTATATCCATTATTTGTTTTTCAATTTTCTTTGGGTCGGCACCCGTTGCAATGCCCAGCCTTGGGGCAACCCTTACTACATGCAGGTCTACAATAACACCTTCAGCTTCCGCACCGGCTTCGCGTTTAATTACGTTCGCAGATTTTCTGCCAATGCCGGGCAATGCTGTAAGTTCTTCGAGTGTGGTAGGTATGTTACTGTCTTTCTTAACTTTTTGTGCAAGTTCAATCAGCCATTTGGTCTTATTGCCAAAGTTTCGCACTTTACTGATAAAAGGAAACAACATGTCTGGCGTTGCATGCGTAAGCGCAGCCATATCAGGAAAAGCTTCAAATAGTTTTGGTGCAAGCTGGTTAATGTTACGGTCAGAATCCTGTGCTGATAGTATCACCATTACCACAAGCTGGTAAATGTTTTTATAGTCAAGCGGATGTTGCTTGTTCTTGTATTTTTTGAGCAGCGGTTTAATGGCTTCGGGCCAGTTTGTTTTCGCAGGCATAATAAAAGATTTTTAAAGGATAAATCTACAATAAAAATGTAAGCACAGCAGGTCAACTTTTTATAAAAGGAAGTATGCTGGTATGGGAGCCATTGCTGCGACATAGTACGAACGTACAAGAGTGCGACGCAAGGAACGATGAGCAAAGAACTTTAGTTGGGTACAAAATGTATTTAAAAAACACCACACAATTAAGCTGCATTATTTCAACGCTTTTAATAACTGTTGTGCGTTATTGTATTCACCGGCTTCGGCAGGTATTTGCTGCAATGCTTCTTTGCATTGCGCTATTTTATTTTGCTTTAAATAAGTGAGTGCGGTATACCACTTGGCCCTGTATTTTAAAACGTTTTCGGTATTTGCAACTGACTTAAAAATACTGATGGCTTTATCGTACTGGTTTGTTTCGAGCAGGCAAATACCTGTTGCAAGTTTATATTCAACTTCGTTGTGCGTTGCAGTATATGACTGCAAAAAAGGCAATGCCAAAACGTATTGTTTATGGTTGTATGCCTGCTGCATGATGAAAAATAAACTGTCGGCAATTTTTTGTTGTGTACCTGTATCTATACTGCCACGCATGGTTGCCGAAATAGTATCGTGTACTGCATACTGCGCATACAACTGCTGTGCATTTTTTGGGCTGGTAAACAAAGAGAAGATGAGTACGAAAGCAAGTACCGACGCGGCTATGGCAGTGGTTGCAATAACGAAAACCCTGCTTTTATAGAAGGG
>JANXWM010000685.1 GCA_025351145.1 Chitinophagaceae bacterium | reverse complement strand
ATCTGCATGTGCAGAGGGTAGGTCCAGTAATACACTTCATCATTACCCAGCTCGAGAGAATTTGCAAGCATAAGCCGCAGAAGCATCGTTACAAACATCAAAAGGTAAACCCTGTTTTTATAGATCATTTTTCATGAATGAAAATTGAAAAAATAATTGGTTGTAAAATTCCATGCAAACACACAAACTATGGCAAGCGCTTTAGCAGGGTAAAACTTTATACTGAGTTTCTCATGAAATAAAAAAAGTAAAAGATTATTGAGCACCAGGCCCACTATTGCAAAGAGCATAAACTTTACAAAATCTACCTTGATGTTTTTATCGGCTGCCTCAAAAGTCCATACATAATTCAGGAAAAAATTACTTATGGCGGCAAGTGAAAAGCCAAGGGTATTGGCAAGGTATTTATTAAAACGCAGTTTCTCTTTGCATAACCAGGTAACAGAAAAATCGATCAGCATACCCGAAAGGCCCACTAATCCAAACCTGAATATTTTCATCAGCAATTCCATGCCATTAACTTTTATATGGGGGACTAAAAACAAACTATCTAATAAGAATGGCAACGGGTAAACGCAATCACTAATGTTAGAAACCTGTAAGGTAGGGGAATTGAATGCTTTAATTTTCTTAAAATCGCTGAGCAGGTTTTTTTTCTGTTGAAAACGCCTCTTGTTTTTGAATAATTTTCTCTGCCTTGTTTATTAAACCGTATTAACCAAAGGGTATAGAAAGCAGATGAAGAAGGCAAAAAATTTTTGAACCAAACTGCTGAACATCTACAGTACCTCTGTGCTCCCGAAGCTTCGGGGCACTCTTGTACTCAGGTAATTTTATTCGGCATTTAAGCGAAGAAAAATCATTATCCGGCAACAGTAATTTTTACAGGTATATGTTATTTGCCGATTTATAATCCGAACGTACAAGAGTGCGACGCAAGTGCAGGTGCACAAAGCGTTTCAGCCCGGTGAATAAAAATTAACTAACTATAAAATGAGGCTTAATTTAATTTGGATAACTCCGTTTTTTTTTGGTACTTTACCATGTTGGGGAAAATGAATTCAATATGCTGAAAAAACTACCAATACTGCTGCTGCTTGTTTTGTTTTGCTGTTGTTCTTTTGCACAACAGACAAAAGAAAAAGCAGATACTATAACCAAGAAAACAATTGACAGTGTTTTAATAAATGCATACATCAGGAACATGAACCTGCACCATTTACCAGATGTAAGCGGCATGCTGATATTTTCTGGTAAAAAAACAAACCTTGTTGATATAGACCCCGGCACTGTAAACCTTTCTCAAAATGTGGCACGTACTATTTTTGCAAAAGTGCCTGGCCTTAATACATGGGATATGGATGGTACAGGCGGCCAGATAAATATTGGTACACGTGGCACAGATGCGCACCGGTCCATTGAAATGAATATGCAGCAAAACGGGTATCATACCAACTCAGATCTTTTTGGGTATCCTGAAAATCATTACACCGTTCCTTTGCAGGGAGTAAGGCAGGCGCAGTATGTAAGAGGGTCTGCGGCACTGCAGTTTGGCCCCCAGTTTGGCGGCATGATGAATTACATAATGAAGCAGGGCGACAGTACCAAACCTTTAGCTATAGAAAGCGAACAAACTACCGGAAGCAACAACCTCTTTAATTCTTACAACGCCATTGGTGGCACAAAAGGAAAATTTAGCTATTACGCATTTTTTGATTACCGCCATACGGATGGATGGAGAGATAATGCAGCTTTTAATTATCATGCTTATTACATTGACCTTAAGTATAAATTCAGCAGCAAAGCAAATATTTCGCTGCAGTTTTCAAGAATGGATTATGTGCAGCAAATAGCTGGCGGTTTAACAGATGCACAGTTTAATGCAAATGCAAAACAATCTGTTCGTGCAAGAAATTATTTTCAACCTTTTATAAATATTCCCGCACTTAATTTTAAATACAGTTTTACAGAAAATACGAAATTAGAAATCACGTCTCACGCTATTTTAGGGCAGCGCAACAGTGTGCAGTTTATAAACACTGCAAACATTGCCGATACATTTAATACTGCATTAAACTCATACAACCCAAGGCAGGTTGACAGGGATTATTACAATGGTTTTGCAACGGAAGCAAGGATATTGCACCATTATAAAGCCGGCAAAATAACAGGCACACTTGCAGGTGGCCTTCGCTATTTTGATCAGCTTACAAAACGCAAACAAAAAGGCGTTGGTACCACAGGCAACGATTTTGATTTAACCCTGATAAAACTTTATGGCAACGACCTTCATCTAAAAACAAATAACTACGCTGCATTTGTTGAAAATATATTTCAGCTCAGTTCAAGATTTTCTGCAACACCGGGTGTTCGTTACGAAATAATAAAAACAGATTTAAGCGGAGTTATCAGCAGTGCAACAGTACCGGTATCGTACAAAGGCACACGCAATTTTCCAT
>JANXWM010000060.1 GCA_025351145.1 Chitinophagaceae bacterium | reverse complement strand
TGTTCCAGGAAATTACCCTGCAGGCATGGAATGCATACAGCAGCTTTCGGGGCGATGCAAAATTTTCTACATGGTTATACAGGGTTGCGCTAAACACCGCCATCTCGTTTTACCGTAAAGAAAAGCGAAAGCCCGGTTTTGAATACGCAAATGACTTTCCTGAATATGCCGAGCAAACAAACGAAACAGAAGAGCAAATGCAGGCCATGTACAAAGCCATAGCATCGCTTTCTAAAATTGACAAGGCGCTGGTGATGCTCTACCTTGAAGATTACCCTTACGATGACATAGGAAACATGCTGGGTATAACACCCAATAATGTGGCGGTAAAAATGAACAGGATAAAAACTAAGCTTAAAGATGAAAGTAAAAAACATTACCAGTTTGCATAAAATAATAACCTGATGGAATTAGATGATCTTAAAATATTATTGAAAGAGCAGCCGGTTAAAATGCATGTTGTAAAATCGCCGGACGATATTGCTTTGCTTATGGGCAGCAAAACAAAATCCATTACAGCCAAGCTTATGCGCAGTCTTAAGATTGAGATTGTTGCATGCATTGTATTTGCCATTCCATGCTTTGCTGTGGCCATTTTTGGTGCATATTCTTCCCTTCGTATTTACTTCGGCATATTTGGTGTTATATGCCTTTTGTTTTTGCCGGTGCTGTTTATACTCTATAAAAAAACAGCGCAGTTCAGCGGCAGTGCGTTACCCGTAAAAAACAACCTGCAGCAACTTGTAAACCTGCTCAACGAATATGTAAAACGGTATTTTCAGATTACCATGGCTTTAATTCCTGCGAGCCTGCTCTTATCTTTTTTGCTTGGTTATAACGATGAAAGCCTGAATGAATCCAGTTTAAACAGCCCGCTCTTTCTCAATTTTATTGGAACCGGCTGGAAGCTGGTAATTGTAGTTGCCTATCTTATTGGTTTTGGGTTTGGTATGTATTACTTTACAAAATGGTACCTTAAAAAGCTGTACGGAAAATATATAGATCAATTGCAGCAGTTAATAAAAGAACTTGATGAATGAATTTTATTGGCCGGGCGCAGGTACATGAATTAAGCATCCGTTGCGTCGCACACTTGTACGTTCAGAAGAATAATGAACTTTCAGCAGCCTTGATCAACCTTTTTACTTTACATCTTTTAGCACATCCCACATTAATTCTGCAACAAGCTGATTGCCTTTAGAATTAAGGTGAACGCCATCAATGGTAAGCAAACCTTTCTCTTTATCGTCGGTATTATTAGCTTCTTCGTACGCAATAAAAGCGTTGCGTATATCAACCAACGGCAGGTCCAGTTCAGCAGCTAAATTGCGGATAATATTACAGTAATTATTAAGCTCTTCATCCTGCTCGTTAAGGCCATCTTTTTTCTCGCCGATTAGTGCCGGTGTACATAAGACAATCTTAACGGCACTTATTTTTAATTTGGTAATAATGGCCCTGTAAAAATTTTCAAACTTGTCTATATCAGTTCCCGTGTTATGCGTTTTCTTTTGCCATACATCGTTTACGCCAATAAAAACAACCACAATGTGCGGCGATTTGCCAAGCACATCTTCTTCCATTCTTAAATACAGATCGTAAATTTTATTGCCACTGATGCCTGCACAGATGAGCTCGTAATTAATAATGCCAAGCTGATCGAGCATCTTTTTCATTAGCGTAATGTAGCCTTTATTAAGTGTGGCATGTTCTGTAAGTGAATCGCCGAAGAATACGATTTTCTTTTTTTTGCTTTTATCGGCGCGGTAAACCAGCAACACGATACCGCCAATAAATACAAGCACCAGGATAAGTTTATCGGTCATACAAATTTTTTAGTGTGCACATTGAAAGTTAGTACATAATTGTATCTGTGTTTAAAAAATAATGATTGGTTTTTATTGACCAGACTACAGTGCTGCTATTGAACTTCTGTTGCGTTTTTGATCCCGTATGTTTCATCGGGACGCACACTTGTACTTTATAACATTTTTGAACTTTCAACAGCCGGGCCTGCAGATTTAATTTTACTGTGCAATTATTATCATTGGTACACTAAGAAAATACTTTGTGGTGCTTTGTGCCACTACGTTTGAAGCTTCGGACGGGTGGTTCAAAACTACGCTTCGGTAAAAGCCCAATATATAATCTGAACGTACAAGAGTGCGACGCAAGGAAGCTTAATAATAAATAAACAGCCGGTACAAAAAATCTGTAACAAATAAAAAAGACCTTCATTTTTGAAAGCCTTTTTATTGAGCAGTTAAAAATATTTCATCACCTTTTTGGTAAGCACTGTGGTACCATCCGGGCCAATGATCTTAACGATATAAACCCCTGAAGCCAAAGTGTAAAAAGGAAGTTTAATGGTTTGCGATACTGAGATTTGTTCTTCTTTCGAAATACATAAACGCCCCGTTATATCATAAGCAAGGAACTGGTATTTGCCGGTAGCAGGGCTTACAAAATTTACGCTTAGAAAAGATTTAACCGGGTTTGGATAAATAGTTATGCCTGGCGTTGGCGGGGGTGCTGTTCCATCGCCGTTAAAACTTAGATTGAACACAGCTTTTGTATTTCTTATTCCATCAAAATAAAAAAGATAAGTATGGTTTGGCTGCAGGCCGGTAATGTCAGCAATAGAGCCATCGGCATTAAAAGTGCGGCAGGCAATAGGCGCAGGGAACTGCTGGCCTGCAGGGCATGTACTAACATCGTACAATGCCATTGCTATACCCTGACCTGTACAGGCTGTTAACTCGGCAGGCGTTGTTGTATAACCAGATACAGAAAGGCTTAAAGTGCCATTACTTGAGGCGCTTGTTTTAAAAGCGTACCATGCATTATTTGTAATGGAACTGCCTGCATTGTTACAGGTAATATCGTCAAACTGCGGGTCTTTAAACTTGTTGCTCGTTGCATGAATAAGATCGAAATTTACTACAGTTCCATCGGGTGTTGAAGCGGAAGGAAACGTAACAGGGCATTCATCATTGGTGACGGTAACAAAAGACTGAAGGTTCATTTCTGCGTCAAACAAACTGCAACTGCCATAAGTGTTGTTTTGCTTTTTGGTGGAGTATTGTGCACCTGTGAAAGCAGAATTATCGAGCGACCTGCGGTCTACAAAATTTGTAATGGCGTAGTGCATTACTTTTTCGGGATTAAGATCGGGAATAAAATTTCCTTCAGCATCATCGTTAATATGCGTAAGGTCTAAGCAATGGCCAAGCTCGTGCAGCAGCACTGTTTCAAGGTCGTAATCGTTGTTGCCCGGGAAACATGGGCCGTTGGCAAAAGGATTGGTGCCTACAGAAACACCATCATTTCTAACAAGGATATCGAAACCTGTTTTTTGAGCAGTAAATACCTGGAAAGGCGAAGCAATAAAGCAGGTAGAACCCCAGCTGTAAGTAACTTCCAGTACACCTGCCCCCATTAACGGCACACCTGTATTTTTATTATCGAAAACGATAAGGTTAATTTTATCATCGGCAATTTTTTGCGTAGCTGTGGATGAACCTGCCGCGAAATTTACACCCACCGCATCTTTCCATGTAGCAAGGGCGCGTAAAAAAGTTTCTTTGGCAGGGGAGGTGGAGAAGTCTTTGCCGCTGCCTCCTGTACCTGTGCTGTACTGAATGCTGTAACCGCCCTGTGTATTGGCATTCATTAAGCGGGGTTCGGTAACAACTATCGTATCTATTCCCTGCGAAGAAAAATCGAAATTGAAATTTAATACAGAATAAAAAACATCGAGTGATGTGGCTGATGTAACAGCAGAGCCATCTTTAAGTACTACGGCAATATTTCCGGTTGCAGCCCTTGCAGGAACCCGCACAACTATTTTAGAATCGCTCCACGATACCAAATAACCTGATGTATAAGGAACACTAAAATCCGGCGCTGAATTATTGCTGTTGCCATCTTTAAAATTTACACCACAAGAGCCAGAAGCTGTTGCTCCAAAACCTGAACCATTAATCGTAAGCGTGTTGTTTGTTGGATCGTTTAAAGCGCCTCCGTGAACCGTTGTGGGAGAAAATGAACTGATGGTAGCCTGTATATTTCCGCTGCCGTAATCGGTATTTCCGGCTGATATTACAGATTCAGAGGAATCTATGTTTACACTGCGGTAATTTTGCTGTGTTTTTCCGCTGATAATTTTATACAGGTTGCCAACGATATCGTTGTAAGTAACGAAGGGTGCAAAGGCGCGGTTGTTCTTTAGATCGTACCGTAAAAATCCCTGGCCGCTGCTGTACACATCGTATAAAACTTTCCTGCTTACGGGTGATTTTATATTACTGCTGTTTGGTGCACAAAAGAAAATACCTATGTTTCCTTTTTCCAGCGTAAGCAGGTCGCTTACTTCTACATAGTCTGTACCCACAGAGCCGCCCTGAGTCATTATCTCAACTGTTTTTTCAACAGTATTGCCTTTGAATACTTTAGTTAATTCAACAGTGTTCGAAGTAAAGATCATGGTGTGTTCATCGTTCCAGAAACTTTTTTTAGCAATAACTTTTCCTTCAACTATAAGCGATGACCTGTTCACTTTTTCATCAAGTTCAACTTTATATAATTGAGCAAATGAGGAGCCGGCAGAGAGAAGCACCAAAACAAATCCGGTAATTAGGCGAGCTGATTTTTTCATAAACACATTTTACTAAATAATAATCTTAATTGAAATTACTAAAACCAAACCGGAATTAAAAAGGCTGCCTTAAAAAGACAGCCAGTTAAGTATCGTTTAGTTGCAAATTACCATTTGTCTACTTCTTCTGTATGGTTGTTGTTGATGACCGGGGTATCGGTTACCTCAACCACTTCTGCTGTTATTGTTTCTGCAACTTCTACCGCTGCTGCAATTTCCGGCACTTCTTCTAAGGAGGTTGCTTCCAGCGAAATTACCGCTTGTTCATCCTGTGTTTCCGGGTAATCATGGTTAAATGCATCAAAATCAAAGTCAGGCATAAGGTCGGTTTTTACGTAATCAACTGCTTCAGAAAGACCCTTTACAAACTTATTAAAATCTTCTTTGTACAGAAAAATTTTATGCCTGTCGTACCCATCATCATTAAAACGTTTGCGGCTCTCAGTTATTGTTAAAAAATAATCGTTGCCGCGGGTGGCCCTTACATCAAAAAAATATGTTCTTCTTTTTCCAGCCCTTATGCGTTTACTGTAAACGCTCTCCATTTTTTTGTCGTTGTTTTCGTAAGCCACTTTTAAATGATTTTAGTGATTGAATTCTTTAGTGTGGCAAATATAGTATTGTTTTGAAATTGCCAAAATTTAAACGTCCATTTAAATTATTTTGAGCTCGAGAAAGATAAAATACTATTGGCCCGGCAGTTGAATATGCATTAAACTTTCGTTGCGTCGCACTCTTGTACGTTCGGATTATATATTGAGCTTTCATAGCAGCGAAGATCGAATAGAATCGTTATTGGTAAGGATGTAAATAAAAAGCAAAAGATTTAGTGTTAATAATAATTGCCTTTTAGTTCATCTAAGGTTCGCCCAAATGAGTCATAAACCAATGTCAAATTTGTTTCGAAGGGCGGGAACATCAATTTACCGTCGAATTCCTTGTCTATCGTGGGAAAAACATTTTTAAGAATTTCAATGAATTGAAACCAGCCGGGAAGTTCTTCTGTTAAATGGAGTTTGTACCCACTTTTAGTAAATATGTCAATGTCTAACTCATCAAATGTGAAAAGGTCTCGTTTATATGCAAAGATTGATTCAATATCCGCCCAGCTTATTGAATCTTTATTATCGCCATGAGTAAAATCAAACCCTTGTGCTGAATATTCAAAACATCCTCTGTCGTTGTAACGTAATTCAAATGCTTGTTCCTGTATCTTTTTTCCTTCTTTAGTTGTTGGGTCAACCCATGCAAACTTTGGATGAAACATGTGATATAAAACGTAAATGACAAGACCACTTGCGGCAATAAGGATTATCCAAAACCAAAATGTTGAATATTTGTCGGAAATGAAAATATCAACAAGGGAGAGTATAGGTATTATTAGCAACCAAAGTTTGTCCCACTTGTTGCTCCAAAAAACTGTTTTTCCTTCTAAACGTTTTGTGTTCATTATTTGAGTAAGTCAAAAATATTAAAGAAAAATAATTAATTAAAAATTCGTTTTGTACCGAAAAAGCAAACTGAATATATCACCGTGATTACACAGATAAACAGGTTGCTCCTCGGGAGCAATTTTATCTTTTTATTTTATTATCTACAAACAGGTTACGCCGCTGGCGTAATTAATTTTCGCTTCGGTAAAAGCTCAATATATAATCCGAACGTACAAGAGTGCGACGCAAGTAAAGCTTCATAGATATTTTTTGCCGGGCCAATAAATAAATCAGGCAGCAGTTTCCTGGTTTGTCTGCAGTTGATACAGCTCTGCATAATAACCGTTTAAAGCAAGCAGTTCGTGGTGTGTGCCCTGCTCAATAATTTTACCATCGTCTATAATAATTACCTGGTCGAAATTGAATACGGTAAATATGCGGTGAGTGATAAGAATGGCGGTTTTATTTTCGAGCACGGTGTAAAGACTGTTGATGATTTGGTTTTCGGTTTTGGCATCTACGGCACTTAAACAATCGTCGAACACCATTATCTGAGGTTCTTTTATCAGCGCACGGGCAATGGAGATGCGTTGCTTTTGTCCGCCGCTTAGTGTAACGCCGCGTTCGCCTACAACCGTATCGTAACCATGCTGCAGGGTTTCTATTTCTTTGTGTATGCTTGCGGCTTTAGCAGCGCGGATAACCATTTCTTCGTTTGAATTTTCGAGCCCAAAACTAATATTGCCGGCAACAGTATCACTGAAAAGAAATACATCCTGCGGTACATAACTTATGCCGTTGCGCAGCGCTTTAAGGTTGATGTTTTTTACATCTTTTCCGGTGATGGAAACGCTGCCATCATCGGCATCGTAAAACCTGAGCAGTAATTGTGCAACGGTTGATTTCCCACTGCCGGTGCGGCCAAGTATCAACACCTTTTCGCCTTTTTTAATCGTTAAAGAAAAATGACTAAGTGCTTTTATACCGGTGTGCGGGTAAGTAAAAGATATATCGTTGAAAACAATGTCGCCTGATAAATCAGCCTTTTCACCGGCATTCTCTGGCGTTTGAATAAGCGGTTCGGTTTGTAAAAATTCGTTTAGTCTTTTCTGCGATGCTGCGGCCCTTTGTACCATACTGG
>JANXWM010000611.1 GCA_025351145.1 Chitinophagaceae bacterium | reverse complement strand
TGCCAAAATAGCTTTCTATGAACGTAAACTCATTGAACTAAAAGCTGCCGCTGCTTAGGAGTTGTATAGAAGCTTAGACTTTAACCGCAAAGACGGAGAGGCGCTGAGCATAAAACTTTGCATCTCTCCGTCTCTCCGGTTCTGTATTTGCTGCTTCACGTTCCTAAAGTACAAGAGTGCGACGCAAGGAACGATGCCATGAAATACAAAGGCCCGGCTCATACAAATCCCCAATCCCTAATTCCCAATCACAAATTCCTTCTCTAACTTACACCAAAACTTTTCTCTTCTTTACTTCAAAAAACAAAGCGGCAATTAATAGCAGCAGCATAATCCACGATGTAATGGAGGTGATCGTCCAGCCCATTGCATGGCTCCCGGGCTCAAACCTGAATTCGATATTGTGCTCACCTGCAGGCACCATCATGCCACGCAACACATAGTTAACCTTTGCGTATTCACTTTTCTTTCCATCTATATAAACATCCCATCCTTTGTTGTAATAAACCTCGCTGAAAACAGCGATCTGTTCTGTAGAAGATTTACTGTGATAATCCACGGTATCGTTCCTGTTGTCTGTAAGTGTAATAGTTGCCGCAGAATCAGGGCTTGCAATATTCTTCAGCACATTGCTATAAAATTTTTCTGTTATGGCCGTGTCTTTGGGGTTAAAATTATCTAAGGCTTTCATTACCTGTTTAGGGTCGTTTACAAACTGCACGTTTTTTACAAACCAACAGTTACCTAACGCCATTGGGTTCTGTTGAGCCTTGCCATCCTGGCTGATAACATATTTGGTGTTAAGCATATTTATTACCGGCAAACAATTGGGGAATTTGTACAACTGAGAATCAATAAGATCCTGGTAAATGCTCAGCTTGGCCGGGTTATAACCACCAATCGACTTGTGGAAATAAGCACTGTTGGCGCCAGAATTAAATGCACCGCCAATGCCTTGCTTAAGATCGAGCACACGGTAAAAACTTTTATCCTGCATTATCTGGTTATCAGCAGCAGTTGGCTGAAAAGCATTCTCGTAATCATCCTTTGTTACAAAGTCATCACTGTTCATATACTTCACATCTACTGCCATTACATCTATAAAAGCAAATACACCAATCACTGTAATAAGAACTGCCGGTTTTAATTTATTTTTTAAATAAAGCCATATAGAAGCCGCAGCTACAGCAACAAAAAACAGCGAACGTAAAATATCTGAAAAGAAAAGGTCTTTCCTGTCTTCACTCAGTCCACTTAGGAATTGTTTAACCGGTGTTTTTATCTGGTCCTGCAATTCACTTATCCGCTTAAGCATATCCCTGTCCGCATCGCTTTGGTAATCGAAGCTCAGGTAAAGCAAAAACAGCACAACGAAAATACCGCCTGTGATCATCAATGCTTTTTTATATGGCTCAAGAAGAGAAGCATTGTCTTTTGCATTAGCCACTATTTTTTCAAGTGCAAGTGTGGCCATCATACCAAATAAAAGCGTGGGTATCACAATGATCATGCTCGGCGCCCTAAACTTATTATAACCCGGCAAAAACTCCAGGAACAAACGGTTCACATCTTTAAAATACCCGCCCCAGCTCATTACAATAGCAATAACACAGCAACTCAATATCCACCATTTATATTTTTTGTCAACTATAAAAAAACCAACTATTGCCAAAAAGCACACAATGGCGCCAATGTATGGCGGCCCTGATGTTCCCACACCGTTAATGCCACCCCAGTAATATTGCAGGCCGCCAGCCAGTTGCTGACCAAGTTCCTGCGGCATACTTTGCAATGCCGTTACTGCTTTAGATTCTTCCTGCTTTACTTCGCTCCTGTCGCTGCTGCCGCCAAACATGCGGGGCACCATCATTACAAAAGGTTCGCTGATATTAAAGCTGTAACTGAATGCATAATCTTCATTAAGCCCCCCTGAACCAGCCGCAGATTTACCATCCGCCGATTGGCCAATATTACTTCCGCCCCTTATAGTTTCCTTTGAATATTCAAGTGTTGGTAAAATGCCCACGGCATTCGTTGATGCGCCAACAGCGCCGGCTAAAATGGCGATAATACCAACCATAGCGAGATGCCTGTACTCCTCTTCTCTTATGCAGGCAATAGCAAAAGCTACACCCATAAAAAGAGCAATGATCAGTGCATAATAAATAATCTGGTAATGGCTGTACGCAATAATCGCCGATGAAAAAAATGCGGCCAATGCTGCACCCCACAAATATTTCTTTTTCATTAAAAGTTGCAGTGCGGCAATAAGGCCTGGCATTAATGCAATGCAATACATCTGTGTTACATGCCCCACGCGTATTATTATCGGGTTAAAAGTTGCATAACCAAACAGCAAGCCGCCTATAATACCGATCCACGGCCTCACACCCAGCACACAGGATAAAAAATAAAAACATATACAGGCCAGGAAAAAGAAATTCATTGGCTCCGGCAGATCAAGTGTAATCACCTTTACAAAATATGCCGGAAAGGAGTTATTGCTTTTCCCGGCTATCAGGTAGCCCGGCATACCACTAAACATCCCGTTTGTCCAAAGAGGGTATTGCCCGTTTTTATCGTAATAATTCTGCTGGTCCTTACTCATCCCCTTCCATTGCGCAAGGTCGCCCTGCTGCATCACTTTACCTTCAAGTGCAGGTCTGCAGTAAATAACCGCGATAGCCAGGAAAATAATTACTGCAATAAGATGAGGAAATATTTTACCCCAGTTTATATTCTTCATAAAATTCATATTAAGGCAAACCTACAGGAACTCTTTAATAACGCAAAACACAAATCGCTTATAATAAACCTAAAACCAAACAGCCATATTTTTGTACCGGGCATAAGTTTTCCATGGCATCACCTCTTGCGTCGCACTCTTGTACGTCCGGAACTTTTATGAGCTGATAAATACAGCTCATAATTTCAACAACCACTGAGCAAAATATTATTGCCATCATTTTTCAATGAATTACTTTCGGCAAAAAATGGTTGGCCATGATAGAAATTATTCCATACGCTGATGAATATGCAGCCGATTTTAAACAGCTCAACCTTGAATGGCTCGATAAATACAACCTCACCGAATCGCATGACCTTGAAATTATCAACGACCCAAAAGCCACAATTATTAACCGCGGCGGATTTATATTTCTTGCCAAAGAAAGCGATATCATTGTTGGCACTGCCGGTTTAATAAAAGAACACGATGGTGTTTACGAACTCGCCAAAATGGCCGTTGCACCGGCATTTCAGGGCCGCGGCATCAGTAAACTGCTAATTGAAAAATGCCTTGAAAAAGCAAAGGAAATAAAAGCGGA
>JANXWM010000605.1 GCA_025351145.1 Chitinophagaceae bacterium | reverse complement strand
GCCAGGTTTGTGCGCCGACGGTACTACTTGAACATATAAAGAATAAAAAACAGAGTGCTCCGATGCTTTTTAGCTTCGTTACTCCCGTTAAGTAATTACGCAGAAAGAGCTTATTCGTTTGCTTCGTATTGCTGGTAGCACTTTGGAAATGGGATACTGCAAGGGATAATAGTAACGATTGATTTATTCTCATAAAGCTTTTTTAATTAGAGACTATAACAATTTGACTAAGTAACGTAATTCATTAGTATGTAGTAACTCTTTGGCCGTATACATTTACATTATCACCCAGAGCCATTTTAAAACCGTTTAGCGAATAATCACAAAAAATCAACAATTGATTGGTACCAACTTGTTGAGAAGTGCCAGTAAAATACATGCTATAAGTAGTGCCACGTTCTAATTCAGCATCAATAACAGAAAGCTGGGGGATAGCGTTTATCACGTCAGTATGCGAGGGGTCATTTGTTACAGGGTATTCAACTGCACTACCAGTTTTTTTATTAACCAAATGGATGACAGAGTGGGTGAGTGTGTTTGTCGTAGTGGAATCCGCAAACAAGGCATACACCCGGTTTAAAGTTATTATTGCGCTCGTGTCAGGAGAAAATATTAAAAATGAACCCTGCACGGTATCTTTCCCTTTTGGAACAGCAAAATCTTTGACCAGGCTATCCACTCCAAACGATAACGTTTTAGGTACAGGTGGTGGAGGGTTATTGTTCCCACCGCTGCCGTTATTTGGAGGCGTAACTGTTTTAGCACTGCCTCCACATGAAATAATACAGGCAACTACAGCAGCCATAAATAATAACAGTATAGTTTTCACGGTTAATTTATTTAAAAGATGATGAATCGGGGTTGGTACTGAAAATAATAAGAGGCAGGGTTTATTTTTTCGCATATAGCTTTAGTATGTGTTCTCAAAGGTTTCATTCCTTATGCAAATTTCCTATCCACAAATTGGATACTTTATCCAGTTTGTGTTACTTTTAGAAAAAATATTTCATGTACGGAGAGAAGATTAAGATGATTCGGGAGATTCGCGGATTTTCCCAAGAGCATATGGCCAACAGATTGGATATAGCGCAAAACACCTATTCTCGTATTGAAACCAATCAAACGAAACTCACTGCTGAATTACTTGCAAGAGTAGCAAAAGAGCTGGGTGTTTCGCCAGTTGATATTTTAAGCAGTGAACCAGCCATCGTTAACTTTGGAACTGTGCATGGCACCTTGCAAGGAAACATTGAAAATTTTTATACCTACCAAAAAGAATTCCTCGAAACGGTTCGCACAACTCTTGATACTATAACGGAGCACAACAAATTGTTGATGAAATATATTGAGAACCAAGAAAAGAAAGAATAACCTAAATAAACTTATTGTATCTAAATTGACAATATGCGGAGAATATTAATATACTTAATATCATTATCAGCTATTGCGATAGGAATTATGTGGTTATTACCTAAATTTATTAATTTTCTTTTGCCTGAATATCTTACGGTTATTGGTTTCTACTTTGTTTTTTTGGGAGTATTGTTAGTTTATTTTCAGATAAGGATTAATCTACATTATAGTAAAAGAAAGGCGGCAATGGATTTTAGCCTGCAAAATATCAGTCACGAATTGCATCCTTTGCTGTGGGAACTTAAAGATTTTTTCAAGAAAGACTTTTTTGAATTCACAAAAGAAAAAAAATTACTTGAGATTTTAGAAGAGGAAAAATTAACTCCAGAAGAAGAAATTCGATTGAAGAAAATTGTCATTAAAATATTTAATTTTTATGAAAGAATGGCAATTGGTATTTATAAGGAAGTTTTTGATGAACAAATTTGTTATGATGACGACGGGTTTAATCTTATATCTTTCTTTAAATGGACAGAAAGCTATGTTGATTACAAACAACGTAATGTTGACAGGAGAGCTTATGTTAACTTTCAACAAATCGCGATCAAATGGACTAAAATGCATGAAAAAGAAAATCAAAGAATTTTGAAAGTGGACGCTAAAATGAAATTTGAATCTACAATAAAAGGGAAATCATTTTAAATATGATAAGAAAAGGCTGAGTATTTATGGGCCTTTAACAGTGGAAATAATAGAGCTTTTTTATGTGTATTATCATGCACTTTTAATTTGTATTATACTATTTAACCATTTCCATTTTTAAATCTTCTAGTAATAAGTTTTCTTAAAGCTTAGTGAAACAACTTTCACTAAGTTTTTTTATGGATGAAAAGATTAGAAAAAAGGTCATCAAACTCACACTATATTCAAAAGTATTATACTCTTAAAGAGTCTTTAGGAATCAAAACAAAAAACCTGAAAATAAATATTTCAGGTTTTGTAATTATTACACAAACTTAGGCAGTCGCTTCAACCGTCGCATCTGATTCTGTCACCTCACTTTCCGTTTCTTCCGGCTGCACATTCAAGATATAATCTGTAGCTTTTTGCGCTTGCGTAGAGGCATAGACAATGACACTGGGGTTATTTTGTAACCGTTCAATCCAGCCTTGGATATAGGCAGCATTGTTCTCAAACGTCATTGGTGCAATACCAGTGAGAGATGTCAGATAACAGGTACCCAGCTCAGCAACAATTTCTTCGGTTGAATAAATGTCTGATCCAAAGGGTGTCATGGACTGCACTTCTTTGCGATCCAACCGGCTTTTGTGTCCGGTACTGTGTACCAGCTCATGGAAAAGTGTTGCATAATAGGCTTCTGAATTGATAAACGTTTTCATCTTCGGCATGTTGATGAAATCTTTGCCGGGATGGTAATAGGCATCAGGTTCTTTGAACTGGATGGCCGGTTGATGGGGCATGCTTGATACCACATTTTCGCAGGGCAAAATCACGTGATTAAACTGCTCAGGAGATTCAATGAGGTAGCCGGTGATGTCTTGACATTGCTCCACGTTAAACACCCAGTAATACCGCAGCAAGGTTGTTTTCTTTGCTGTATCCGTTGCTGCTTCTTTTTCTTCCTTTGTATTATCAACCACTTTCCAAAAAACCACTAAATGGCCCTTTTCACCCTTCTTCACCTTGCCACCAATTTGCGTCAGCTGGTTATGGGTCAGAAAGAGATTCGTGGTATATCCTAAACATGCCAGGAGCCAGAGATTGATACCGCGGTATGGCCGTTTAGAAACCAGGTTCTGCGGCATGCCCGCTTCTTTCCAGGGCTTGCGCCAGGGGATTACACCCTTTTCTAATTGTGCAATGATTTGGTTCGTCACCAGCGTGTACACATCACGCGTGTTGTTTGTTTGCATAGTAGATAATTTTTGTGAATGAACTTATTTCATAGAGCAGTGTATGTAAGTCAGAGAGGTTCTGTAAGGGAGGGAAATTTGTCTAATACGCAAACATGGGGGATAACAAAAGACAGAGCGGGAGCCCTGTCTTTGTTGCATTATTTCACTGTTTCATGGAGGACTGCCACCCCAACTGCCTCAAATAACTTCACATAATATTTGTTTTTATTCCGCAGTTCCTTTTGATAACATAAGCGCAATTCAGGGAATCGTTCAACCAGCGATTTCATGATGGCTTTTTTCGTTTTCTTGCCATGCTCCAAACAAAGTCGATTCAGTGCTACACCTGTTTCTGTGTACACCGGGATATGCAACTCTGCGAAGTATGCTTTGAAACAAGAAATCAGATTATTGAATTCTTTTGTTTGGTGATGTACAGGCGGTATTGACAAAACAACTTTTTTGATAGAGTATCTCCGCACACACGGCTCCAGGCTGGTGATCATCAGGTTTGCTTTCGACGGCGACCAGGAAGATTTATACAGACGAATTGAGTACTCTGCTAAACCATTCCTATTGATAATTGCCAACCCCAGGAGCCGTGTGTTCGTACTAATCCCCAGCACTGCCATGGCTTGCACCCTGGTTAACTAAAAAGGTATACAGTGCTGCTCTGTTTTTCCGAATCTTCTTTTCATCAAGCGACATCACTTTGTTGAGAATCTTTCGCAGATACCCTTCTTTGAACTTGCGCACATACTGCAGGTGGAGTGCCAGGGAGTTCTGGTCATTGAGCGTTTCCGAGATTTCATGGGCGAGTTTTATTTCATGTGGATCATAATCACTATACATAGATACTATTCCTTCCTAACTAATAATCCCTTTTGTTGTATCGGTTAAGGAACGATCGTTCTTTTAATCATTCGTTATCGTTTTACGTTATCGTTCGTTTTTATATCCAGTTTTTTAAAGAATAATTTGCCGATACAAAAAAGGTCAAAAGAAAAGGACACAACCATGTCCTTTTCACACACGCAGCAGAAGCTGCTATTTTGTTTTCATAGATTCATTGCTTCGTTAGTATTAAATGACTCATCCTGAGTCAACAAGTATTCTTCCGGTTGTATACTGCTCCAGAAAGAATGTAAAAGAATATGTGGCAGGGTGTGGTATATTCGGCTGAGATAAAATATATGCGCTGTACCTGGTATCGAATCTCCTTTTTCCCATCGGGAAATGAGGCTGGTATCTTTCAAACCAAGCAACTGCGCCACTTTCTTTTGCGAATACCCGGTGATGCTTCGATACTTTTTTAACTTGTTAGGAAACCGACCTATCTCCATGCATAAAGTCTATGCAAAAACAAAAGAGGAAATAAGGGAGGGAAATTTGTCTATAAAGCAAATCTGTGGATAACTTATAAAATCTCCTTTATTTACTTGATGTTATAGCCAACTTCCAATTAGATTTAAAAGACTGCCAATATATTGGCAGTCTTGATAAAGCATGTTATTAACCAGAAGGATTTAAACCAGTTATATTAATTTCTAAGACAATCTTAAAAGAATTAGGATAACCAATATTGTCCGAGGCCTTAAACATACCTTTTGACATAAGCAGGGTTGCTATCTTTTGGCATCCCTCAATTCTAGCCTCAATTTCATTTTTTGCTAAAAGCCTTTTTTTTAAGCTTATTTGAGCTGTAGAAAGCATATTTTTTGAGGGATCAAAATCATTATAAAGCAAATACCATACTCGACTCATATTTTTTCGTTTTCCTATCATTAAACAAGAATTAAAAAAAGTCAAGGAGCAACTCAAAGCCATTTATACATTTTTGATTTTTAATTTAATTCCCTATTTTGTTAGATAAACTATTTTATGAATCAAGATACAGTTGATATTGACTTGGAAATAAAATTCACTTCAGTTGATATGAACCGACTCGAAGAGTCGAAATGGCGGCATACTTTCAATTGCAAATTGATAAATTTTGATATGAGAAAATTAGAATGGATTTCGATATCAGAAATAACTTTTATCTATGGTTGGATATTTCAGCTTATTCAAAAAAAGAAAAAAGTAAAGATTAGGCTTCAGGATGCTACGACAATTAGTACTCTTTCTAATACATTCAGTAGGAGACAAAGATGTTACACTAATTTGGTATACAAGTGTTCTTTATTGAACGTTTTTAATGATGAGAAAGGAAATAACTTAGTTGAATTTGAAAATAATGGGATGAAGATTAAAGAAGACTTCATTCCACTTTATAATGAAAATTTTATCCCATTTTTTAGGATAAAAGCATCCAATTACGAAATTGAAACCTCTTCCAAAGAATTTGAAATTATACAAGCTAATATTAATGAGAAAATTTCTCTCCTTGAGACACTTAAGGATTCTTTAAAAAATGAAGGCTTGAATCAAATAGATAACAATTCTCTAAGTTATATAATTACCAAAGAACTTTATACCAATAGCTGTCATCACGGATACGGTGACAAAAGTGATAAAATAAAAGAATGTTATATTTCAATAGGCTATGAAAAGAAGATTGCTGACGAAAAAATTAACGATTGGGTTTGGAATAGAAGAATGAATGAAAAAGGATTTGAAGAACGAAAGTTTTACGAACGAAACAGAAACAAATCCTTTTTAGTCTATACATTTTTAGATTTTGGAATTACTATCCCAGAGTCTCTTAGAAAAAACTATTACACAGATTCAAATTACAACCAAAAGAAAGAAAAATATGCCAGATTATTACGATCAGATCATTTTGAAATTCTAAAAGAAATTAAAGAATCAGTAAATACCAAAAATATTGATTCATTGATATTAGAATATTCGTTTTTACTTTCAACATCTAGAAATGAATTTGGAGAAAACCTTTTATTTCATGATTTTTTGCCACGTGGCTTATATGTTATTAAGGATATAATAAGAAGAAATAAAGGCCTTCTAATGGTGAAAAGTGGAAATGGTAAAATAATTTATGATTTTAGTGAATCAAATATTTCCTTAGACGAAATTGTGACATATGGCGAAAACACAACATTTTTTCCAGGGACAATGATTTCAATTATTTTTCCATCTAGAGAAAATGAAACGATAGAATTAAAAGACACAAGACTTCTAGTAGAAAGTAGTCGGCACAATGCTAAAATTACTGTTATTTGTCTGTTGGATCTTTACACTAAAGCCCAAAATGATTTTTCTGAAAAAAACGACATTACGGCATTTATATTTAAAGAAATTTCGGGCCACCTAAAGGATTTCAATGAAACAATTGAAAATACATTAGTAATATTTGATTATGCTGGAATTGATATTAAATATCATGAATTTAGCCGAAATCTGTTATATTATCTGTCTCTCTCTTCCTTTATAAATAACAAAGTTCAAGCAATTGTTTTTAATATTACTGATTATAAAACGCTTAAGGGATTTGCTGATCTTAATCATTCAATTTATGAAGTTGAAGAAAAATCGAAGGAAAAAGTATTTAAAGGTATTTATAAGACAGAGATTGAATACTTGTCAAAACCAATTCCTTGCATACTGCCGGATTTGAAAATTTTTTGGATAGGTATGAAAAACCTGAATAATCAAAAAATCTTAAATAAAATTTGGACTAAAAAAGAAGATGTGATTGAAATAGCACATCTTCAAAATGACATTTTCGAAAATCATTTTTTGTCAATTCAAATTAAAGAAAGAAAACCATATTTAAAATTTGAGGTTACTCATTTTTTTGATGTTATTAATTCGTTGATTGAATATCAAAATACTATAATAAATAATGAGATATCAAATAATGGCATATCATTCAAGCAACTTATTTATACTGATGATGAAGGTAAATCACATAATTATAATAAAGTTTTGCATAGTGATGAAAATGAAAATTGGTTTTTAGCTTCAAACGGGTTTTATCAAGAAAGGTTTTTAAGTTTTATTGAAAAAATATATCTGAAAGAATATAGAAGATTTTTGGCAACCCATTTAATCTTGAAATATGAAAAATTATTTTCATATGATCACATAAAAAGAAGGCCTAATAAGATATTGACAGTTACATTAAGTAGCGAACTTTTGGGTAAAGAGGTAAAAGATATTTACACCGAACTAAGTGATGACTTTGAGTATACTCCATTATATTTAATTCCTCTTTCTAATTATTATGAATTTGAAAAAGAAGAACCTTTTAAAGATATTCATGATGGAGATTCGGTTCTTGTAGTCAATGATGTAATTTCTACAGGAGGGTTATCGAACAAAATAAAAAATAGTTTAACAAGCGTTTCGAAATCAATTGAAGTTTGTGCCTTTCTTACAATTGTTGACTGCAGAATAAAAAAAGATAGATATGTTTCAATAAATGATGATATTGTCTCACTAATTGAATCTCCTACTGAATTGTTTTTGGAGCCCCCTGATAAAAAAAAGGTTATATGGATAAGTCCCATTATTAATGCTCCGATAACACTCAAAAAAAAGACTGGAAAAACACTTAACATTCTCTTCAAATTGGAAGACTTTTTTTCATTGATCGATGTAGAAACTGTATTATATATTGGACATATGCGACATAATACAACGCATCATACCTATTATATTTTCGCTTCAAAACTCTATAGAGTTGATAAAAGCAATGGGTATAGATTTTTAAAAAAAATCTTCAAAAGTATAAATGAAGAAAAAAGCGATTATGACAGAAGTAACCTAGGCAAACAAATTGACGAACTTAAAAAAGAAAGTAATTTATTAATGAAAAAATTTGATATTTTAAAATCAAATATTTCGAATGCAAAATATCAAAAAGGTATACCCAACAAAGCAATTATTAAGATTGAAAAAAACATTGATATTATAAAATCGACAAATACAACTATTGAAGATTTATTAAAAAGTATCCAGGTTAATATTCAGCAGCAGGAAATAGAATATTCAAAACCTGATTTATCAATCGATTTTATATTTATTCCTTTTCTTTCCAGTGCCATGGAAATCATTGATGATATTCCGAGTATATGCAAAGAATCTAACGGTGAAAAAAACGTGGAAGTCTTTCCTATTCCAAGAATAAATACACCCAAAGGCTGGAGATTTACATTTCCGCCAAAATTTCTTAATAGCATAAGCAAACAAAAGAGCAATTCAAGAGTGCTCATTCTAGATGATGGATCATGGTCAGGGGAGACATTAGTCCAGATGATAGATTGTGTTTGCTTTTTGCCCGTGTCCGAAATAATAGTCCTTTCAATAATTGCCAGACTAGATGACTATCAAAGAGAATTTTTGTCTAGAATCAAAAAGATTAAATCAAAGCGAGGAGAAATTCCTATAAAAATATTTTTTGGAATAAATATAAATATTCCGGTTTACCCTGCAGGATCAAATTTATTTCCTTTTATACAAGAAGAGAAGGAGCTTGACAATATATATTTAAAAACAATTTCACAAACCATAAAGGAATATATCCTTCATCGAAAGATCGAAATTAAGTCAGAAGATACAACTAGTAATGATGAAATTAATATTCCTACTAAAATTCCGAAATCACTGAATAAGCAGAAAATATTTATTCTTAGAAATTTTATTGGGAAATATGAAAGCTATAGATTGTATAAAGACGATGTTGATGACATGATTGAAAAAGCGGAATTATTATTTGAGGATTATAATTCAATGATTGCAGTGATTCTTCATGAACCATATTTATTGACCGTGATAAATAGAATCGATATATCAAACAATGCAATTGAAAATCTAAAAAATTATCTGAAGCAGATTTTTAATGGAATAACTGAAACGTTGTGGGACAAAACATCTTTATTAAAAATATATTCCTTTTTGGACCGCTATGAATTCTGTACTGTAGACTTTTTAAATTTGGTTTTAAATTATGTTCAGGATGAAAAAATACCAATTAATTATCTTACTTACTTTTTATATAAAAATTTTATAGACCGCGAGAGTATTCATCAGGATAGAATCGATAGGGCGTTTAGAACATTAATCTATATTTCTGTAAGAGAACTTTTTAAAGCTTCCCCAATTCGGTCCTACCAATATCAGAGCTTTCGTCAACTTTTTAACATTTTGGAAATAACACCCGACCCAGAAGAAATAATATTTTCTTTAGCAAGTATTAAAGTGTGCGAGATCTTCAAAAATGAAGAAACAGAAAATGGCCATGAATGTTTAGATAGTCATATTGAGAATTTAATTAATGAAGTTGATAAATCTGATAAAAGGAACGCTGATTTGCATGAGTGGTCAGATAACATCCATCCGAAAATAACCGAGATTCTTAAGTATATGATGGCATTTAAAGACTTTCTCGCCACATTTAAACCTGGAATTTTTAAAAAAATTTTTACTGAAAGGGATGAAGACTCTCTTATAAAAGTGAGGAATGAACTTGATGAATATTTTTCCGACAATCAGAAATTTCTTGAATCAAACAGTATATATCTAATCAGGAAACTTGAATTTATAAAAGTAGATATTATGTCTGTTGAATCTGATGTTTTCAGATTTTTCTTTGACTTTATGTGTAACTTTAAAGCAATATGGGTTGAGCAGTTAAATGAGTTTATTGAAAAAAGGAATACTAATAATGTATCATTTGTGTGTGACCTATTGATGGGAGAGGAAATTGCGATCCCTTTTTTTATTGTAGGAATTCATAAGAGTATGCTTAAAAATGTATACAGCCTCTTCTTTGATAACATTAAGAAACACGTTTTAAAAAATAAGATCATAAAATATTATTTTCTATGCGAAAATAATTATATAAGACTTTGCGTTGAACAAAATCAGGCCTTTGATAGGAATACTCCAGGAGGATATGGAATAAAACGGATAAGTGATATTTTATCTTTTTACGAAGGTAAATTTGAAGTAATCACCGACGAAAATAATGCTGAATTTACCAGGTTTGAAATTTCTTTACCGATATTAAATAATAAATATGGAAAGATTTCTTCATATCATAATTGATGAAAAAGAAAACTTCAAGAATACTATCACGACTAGGCTAGAAGGAAAGTATCCAATTTTATGCTGGGGAACCGAGCACTATAAGCAAATTCTCTCACAACTTCATCCTGATCAACTAGTCTGTACCTGGATACATATTCGTCAATATGGTTCCGACAGTGAAGAATTAGTTGTAGATGATCGTTTATTGGGACTGGAATGGGCCGAAGTACTTGAGAGGGAGTTCTCATCTCTTAAGATTTATTTTGTTACTTCTGGAAAAGCTGAAAGAGTTGCTCATATTACTAATGGTCGCACTTTTTTATACAGAAGCATTAATGATGCTGTAAAAACAGGGGCAGTGCAATTACAGAAAGTAAGTGGTATTTTATCTAGCGTAATATTATTCGATCAAAGTGCTGTTACCCATTCAGAAGATAATAAAATATCGGCTAATGGAACTTTGAGCAATAAAAAAAATAAAATATTTATTGGGCACGGACGGAGTAAACTTTGGCAAGCTATTCAACTTTTTTTGGATAACGATTTAGAATTGGAAACTGTGTATTTTGAGAAAGAATCCAGAACAGGCGATTCAATAATAAGAATTCTTGATGAATTTTTAAATGAAACAGTATTTGCAATCTTAATATTTACAGCTGAAGACGAGTTAGCTGATGGTAAATTTATTGCACGTCAAAATGTGATTCATGAAGCTGGATTATTTCAGGGCAAATTAGGATTTGATAAGGTCATTATTTTAAAAGAAAATATATCTGAAGAAATTTCAAATTTAGCAGGGCTACAGTGCATTAATTTTGAAGGCGATAAAATAGAAACGACTTTTAATGAAATAAGGCGCAACCTTAAAAAAAATCGCATTATTTCTTAATTTTTTTTAACAAGCAATTTTCATTAGTACATTTAGCAAAGGCATCTAATTTAAAAAAACCCTTTTCTGTTATACTCCCAGACCACAGAATTTATAGAATGTAAGGCAGAGAAATTTGCTTTACCATCATATTCCGGGGATAACTATGATTACGCTATATTTTGTTTGGTATAATTACTTACACCAATAGCAAAGCAGTCAGAGCTTATTGTTAAAGATGTTCCGATATCGTCCCACAAGGCCAGCACTTGCTACAAATAGTAATTTTATAAATTCACTTCAAAAAGCCTTTGAAATATAAGGCTTTTTGAATGTCTAATAATTGTTAGATGTGATAAAAAAGAAGGAACCAGAACAGGACTCGAACTTTAGTAGAAATAGTGTCTGAAAAAATAAAAAAGATCCCCTAAATAATATCAGGAGATCTTTTAGTAAACCTTCGTGCTCATTAAAGAAAAAACAATCGTGTCAGGAGGAAGAATGGTTGGAAGTTGATTTGGATAGTTACCTTTCCAGTTACTGTAATTGTGTAACAGAAGTGTATTAAACTCTGCGACAGAAGCTTGCTTGCCGGTCGTGAGATAGTCCCAATAGCTTAAGAAATCAGTGTCTAAATATATTTGATATTTCTCATCAAGTATAGCTACTATTTCTGGGCCTAAAGCTATTTCCATTAGTCCCTTACCAATACTGTACGCTTCAACTTCATACTCATAAAATGATTTTCTGAAATCAGTAGATAAGCGAAGTGGTTTCGGTTCTGCTACTTTTTCGACAAGATATTGATAGTTTTCATAATGTGAAAACTGTACCATGTGACCAAAGAGGTGAGCGATGACAAATAGAATTTCTGCCTCTCCTCGGGATTGTTTATTTATCAATATATTTCGGTTTACCAATTCTGCGATTTCGATTCCGTCAATGACAGCATCATTGATGATAACCTGTACTCCATACTTGCTATGCAGAAAGTTGCTGAGTTTTTCCAAATTGGTTTCCATAGTATGTGTTTTGAGTTTAAAAACACTATAACATACTTTATTGAAAAATCAAATTTTAGAAATTCAGGATTGATCTATAAAATAGATTTATGACCTCTTCTGCCAAAGAGCAATATTTACAGTATCTCAATTCCGAAAATGAAAGAGTTTCCTCAAGAAACGAAGAAGCATTTACACAGCTTCTGGAAGCACACCAGGCTCTTGATGTAAAAACATCTCAGGATACAACAGATCAGGGCTAACCCGATACATCTGTGAGAGTTTGCCGAGATTACTAAGACTCGGCACCGATAGTCCTTTTTCCCAACGAGACAATCTACCTTCACATTGCATGTTAAGTTTTTGTGATACCTGTTCTTGTGTTAACCCACTTCGTAACCGATATTCTTTTAAGGTGTTATTTGGATATTTTACGTTTGTATTTCTCATAGAATAAATGATAGAAAATAATAAGATGACTTATAAGGGAGGGAAATTTGTCTATTAGACAAATTCAGTGGATAACTCCCTTATCCTGTTTCTCGTAATAACCTATAATCCTGCATTTCTATGATTGAACAATCAGAACTTATGAGAAGTGCACTTCGGATAGCGTCTATCAGTGTCAGCTTTGCAAATAAATTGGCATTTTTAGGCGTTTTAGCCAGTAAGTCAAATGGGCTTTTGAATTGGTAACTAAGGACTTTTTGGTTTTCAATATGGATGTTCGAAAGTAAACTAATTAGTACATTTCTTTTTCCTTCCTCAGAACCTGTAGAATACAATTCTGCGGCTTTATTACCGTTTAAAAACACACTTTTAATCTGTTCGAAAGTAATTGCTGATTTTCCATTTTTTCCTTCGATTTGCCGTATCTGTTGGTTCAGTTCTAATCGCTTATATTCTATTTCTTTCATTTTTGCGGTATAGACCTCTTCCCGTATAATCTTAGAGCTAAACCCATCAACCAGCATAGACTCTTTGTCTAACAGCATATTTACCTCAATGGTGAGCTTCTCCAATATGGATTGCATAGTATTGCCTTGCGCCTGATTTTTCTGTGCATAAGCCTGACTTGCTAACTCTATATCGGTGAGGTCAAATTTTAATTCAAGTAAGACATCTCCAATCAACTTGTCCACTTCCTCAGAGCGCAAATATTTTTTGTGCTGCTCACAATTCCCTTTGCCATTGGTACAGTAGTAATAGATATACCCTTTCTTGGTATCACCCGTTAACATACAACCGCAGGAGGCACATTTAAGGAACCCTCTGGCTGCATATACGTGTTTTTTGGGGCGGGGGTGTTGCCTGCCTAACAGCATATCCTGGACTTGGTTATAGAGAGAAATTGAAATAAGCGCTTTATGTGTACCCTGATATGTTTTGACTTCTTTTTCCATCAATCCACAATAAAATTTATTAAACAGAATTTGGTGAATATGACTTTTACCCATTTTATTTCCGCCCTTTGTTCGTAAGCCTTCCTGGTAAAGTGTATTGGTTATTTCTTTAAGTGTATATCCGCCAGTTGCATATAATTGAAAAATTCGCACCACATATTTAGCCGCCCTTTTATCAACGATAATAGTTTTAGCTGCTTTATCATTTACATATCCAAAGGGTGCCCGATTAGGCCATTCTCCGCGTTCCAGTTTTGCCCGATTTCCGCGCTTTACATTGGTGCTCAAATCTCTAATATATTGCGTTGCCATCGCTTGCTCAATATTAATGAGCAGCACATTATCAGAAGGATAATAGCTTCTTTCAAATGTCTTGATACACTGTATTTTCCCTGATTGCATCATCCATTGAATTTGCCCTCCGTCAATGGGGTTTCTCGTGAGGCGATCAATTTTCCAGCAAAGAATACCGTCAATTTTTTTCTTATTCAGTGCGGCAAGTAATTTATTAAAGATGGGACGGCCAGGTTCTTTAGCAGACATCTTTTCTTTTAATATTAAGGTGACTTCTAAATCTTCCTTTTTTGCCAGTGTTACAAGCTCCTGTTCCTGGGATTCAAGGGACAGTACCTGTTTGTCTTCCGTATCTGTTGATTTCCTGCAATAAATAGCGTATTTCATAGTTGCTTTTCTTACGCTTGTATCGTATCTGAATTATCAGTATTATACAAATTTTGCTGTTCACGGACCAATGCTACAAAGGCCCCAAATAAGTCAGCAAGTGAATTTAAATAGCCTTCGGCTGTCTCTTCGGAAATAGATTGGTTATGCCGTTCTTGAAAATAAATTATTATGCTATTAATTAGTTCTTTTGAATACACCTGATATACGACTAAGCATTCAAACATTGAATGCTTATTGCTGATACATACACAGTGTTACAAAAAGAATTTAAAAAAATAAGAAAGAGAAATTTGTCTATAACGCAAATTCCCCTGCCTTATAAAAACTCTGTAAAATCTGCATAATTATTTGATGTCAGAACTCACCCCCATTGGCATAACTGATTGGAGAGAGACACATCAACCCTTTGGCATTAAAGATGCTGACCGCTTTGGTCATATCTATGTTATTGGAAAGACGGGAGTAGGGAAGTCAACCCTGTTATTAAACATGGCTATTTCAGATATTGAAAGAGGTAATGGACTTTGCGTCATAGACCCGCATGGAGACATTGCTGAAACGCTTTTACACTATATCCCGGAAAATAGAATAGCTGATGTCATCTATTTCAATCCAAAAGATGTTGAACATGCGATTGCATTCAATCCCTTAAGTGGTATTAACCCTGCAGATCATCATTTAGTGGCAGCAGGTCTGATATCAACCTTCAGAAAGATATGGGCTGATTCCTGGGGGCCACGATTGGAATATATCCTCCGCTATGCACTGCTAACCCTCCTCGAATACCCTGGTGCCACCTTGCTCGACATCCAACCCTTGTTAACCAACTTCTATTTTAGAAATAATGTTTTGACCTATGTAACCAATCAACACATTATTTCATTCTGGAAGAATGAATTTGATAAATATAGCCCCGCATTAAAATCAGAAGCCATTACTCCAATACTTAATAAGACCGGCATATTTATAACCAGTATTCCATTGAGCAATATTGTTGGACAAAAGGCCACCAGTTTTAATATGCAAGCGGTGTTAGATGAAAGAAAAATACTCATTGTAAATTTATCTAAAGGTGAAATTGGTGAAGACGCATCTTCCATTATGGGCAGCATGTTGGTGACCGCTATTCAATTAGCAGCATTGCATCGTTCAACTCAAAAAGAAGCTGACAGAATTCCATTCTATCTGTATGTTGACGAAATGCATTCATTCATCTCATTATCTTTAGCAGACATCTTAGCCGAAGCAAGAAAGTATAAGCTATCATTATTTTTAACCCACCAATACATTGACCAAATTCATGAAAAAATACGTGCTGCAATATTTGGAAACGTAGGCACGCTCATCTCTTTTCGGATTGGTGCAGAAGATGCAAAGTATCTTGTTAAAGAATTTCATCCACCATTTAGTGAGAATGATTTTGTGAACCTTCCCAAATATGCCATGTATATTAAACTGATGATTGATGGCGCAACTTCAAAACCTTTTAGTGCGCTAACCCTGCCACCACACAAACAAAATAAATCAAGTAAAGAATTAGTGATTGCACATTCCAGACAGAAATATGGCAGTGAAAAAGCACTGGTTGAGGAAGCAATACTTGAAAATTATCAACCCAAAAATGTTGAACAAAGAGAGCCTGGTTTATTTGATTAACGGAGGGCAAGGAATGTCAAATGTGAAAACTTATCAAACTATACTGCGTGCAGCATAAAAATGTGCAATGCTTATTTTGAACTTAGCTGTATTGCTACTATCATCGCCTGTTGTGTCACTTGTTTCATCCCGGCTCTCAAAGCGTGACACTTGTACGCTTTGTTCTTTAGTCAGCATAGTGCGGGCAGCTTTCCTTTATGCACAAACTTATACTGTGCGGAGTATAGCTTCCAGGGATTTGAAAAATGATGTACATTTATGTTTTGAATGAAATTTAAATGTATACTTTATGCAAGATCCTCCTCCAAAGCCCAGGCCCACAACACCTGAAACTCTGCCTGGAACATATCCAATGATACCAGGTGGTTCGCAGAATGAAATTCGGTAATAAAAAACACAAGATCAGAAAAAGAAGTGAACCCACAGGGTAAGTACGGCGATGACGACAATGCCACCGAGTGCCATCATGGATAGTTTTAAAGCAGTAATCCGTACAGTATTCTGGTTGTTATTAAAATAAATTTTGGCTTGTGAATTTTCAATTTCATTTAACACCAGGGCTAATTTTAAAGCGGCAACATCGGTACTCCCGTCCGAAGGAATACCAAGCAACTCTTTATTTTTACAAATTTCAACTGGCGCCCTTCCCTTGGGCATAAATGATCTCGGCAATACAATTTTACCTAAATAAAACATAATCACCACGATACTCGTCACCACAAAAATTAACAAGTTTGCTATTGTATAATCTTGAATACAGCCTTTCATTTTCTCATTAATCACAAAAGCAATTAATGCACTTTCAATCGGAAAGAGTAGTGCTAAAATTTTAAATGCCTTATCAGTTATCTTATCCCCCACATCTATAACAAAGCTGACATAAGTACGCGCTTCTTCCAAAATAAACTTTGCATTGTCGAGGTCTATTTTATCCCAATCGTCAATATCATCAAAGAGTTTATTTTGAGCCATGACAAGTAGATTTTTTTAAATTTACTAAACTATAACTATACGCCTACGAAAAAAATATCCTGAAACTCTTTTATAACCGCTTTTTTCTATGCCAACCATAATGACTCATTGTTATATTCGTTTTTTTAAAATTGCAGTTACAAAAAATGTAGTAGTTACATTGAAATTTAATGACTTTAAAAAATAAATTACTGATACGACTCCTGCAATTAAATATTTTAGTTGAGATATTAAAAAAATATTTTATTAAATTTATGCTGGCTTTTAAACCATATAATAACCTTTAAAACTCTAACGATGGCCATCCCTATTTCCCAAATGCTCTCTCATTGGGGGCACCTCTTCCCGTACTTCAATATGTCTTCCGACAAATTCTATTCTCAGGTAACTGAAATCATCAAATCCCATCAAATGCCAGACACCAAAATAGAACGGGTCAAGCATAAAGAAGGAGGTATGTTTTCAGCTTCACGGGAATATTTGCGCGTCAAATACTTTGATTTGGTCTTTGATATTTGCGCCGCACCCTTTGGCAAAGATTTTTTCATATCCTGGTGGCTCTACGAAACAGAAAGTGCTATGCGGTCACTATTAAAATTCACTAAGGCAGGTGATTACTTAAATGAACGGGCTGCCAAACGGTCATTCTTTGAAGCAGATGAAGAAAGCATGTTCCGTGCCTGTGTCCATCAATGTGTCTTAGAAGCTATTGATGCCGTCATGGAAGAAAAAGGAGCGAGATTAAGCGAGTTGGAACGGCAGATCAAAGAAAGTGTTGTGTAATTAGCTCCAATGACCGCAGCCGAATATTTCACCTATCAGTATTATACCTGGGAATACCGGGGCAGGGGATGGTATGTCTCAGAACTCCCTGTCTATTTGGAACCACCATTTATTCCTTTTTTTCGGCATGGCCACCAGCCAGAGTATATTGATGATGGCAAACGACACACCTGGGTGAGCAGGTTTTTGGAAAACTTTAAAACAAAACAGCTCATACCAAGCTATGAAGTGAATGTATTAGACTATCAGGAATTACAGCCCTTCATCTATGACGAAGAACCCTCACTCAAAGCACTGCAAGTAAAGCTGCCCAAAGAACGGAAGATAACGCCGGAGAAAATGAAGGCCCTCATTATCATGCTTTCATCCTGCAATACTCCCATCTCTTTTGAAATCATTGGTACGGGAACAGAAATCATTCTGCAGTTTGTGTGTGATGAAGCTCATATCGCTACTATTGAAACATATATCATCTCTTATTTTCCTGATTGTAGCATCATTTGCTCAGACAATTACATTGAAAATATTCTGCAAGAGGAAGGTCATATTGCACTTATTGATTTTGGATTAAAAGAAGAATTTGTGCGCCCTCTACACACCCCAAAAAACTTCGCTATTGATCCCTTAACGGGTGTATTTGGGGTTTTAGAGCAGCTACAATTCGGAGAGCAGGCAGGTATCCAAATTCTCTTTCAGGGTACAGTGAATCAGTGGAGAAACAGTATCATCAGTGGCGTAACACTAACAGACGGCAGTTCCTTTTTTGCTGATGATCCTATAGCTCCAAAAATTGCCAGTGAAAAAGTACAAAGTCCACTGTTTGGGGTCACTGTTCGTGCCTTTGGACAAGCAGCCTATCAACATGAAGCAGCAAAGATTTTAGAGAAACTGAGCTATGCATTAATGAATGGTACAAGGGGAACACATAATCAATTGATACCGCTGCAAACTGAAGCCTATGATTTCCAAACAAGACTTGATGATATTTATTTGAGGGAATCGCATCGCTTAGGCATGCTTTTAAATACTGATGAATTATCAACAATACTTCATTTTCCATCGGAGAATATCGTTTCCAAAAAACTCTTTGGAGGTTCACGCAAAACAAAAGAAGTTCCGGGCATTGCCAGAAACAAAGCGTTCATACTTGGTGAAAATCAGCACAATGGCATTATAACTAATGTGACCGTTAGTGTTGAAGACAGATGCAAGCATACGCATATTATTGGTGCAACCGGCACCGGCAAATCAACACTCATTGCCAACCTGATACTACAGGATATACAAAAGGGGCTTGGCTTAGTCTTGTTTGACCCACACGGCGATTTAATTGATGATGTGATAGCACTGATACCGGAAGACCGCATGAAGGATATGGTATTGCTTGACCCCGCAGATACTGAATTTCCAATCGGGCTTAATATCTTACAAGCCCACACGGATATTGAACGGGAAATACTCTCCTCTGATTTAGTGGCTTCCTTCAGAAGATATGCAACATCATGGGGAGACCAAATGAGTGCAGTATTTGGCAATGCTATTCAGGCCATACTTGAAAATAAAGGCGGCGGCACGTTAAATGATTTACGCAGATTCCTGATTGAAAAAGAATTCCGGCAAAGCTTCTTGAAAAACGTCACTGACCCTACCGTACTCTACTACTGGCAGAAAGAATTCCCCTTATTAAAATCAAATTCGATTGGACCGATTCTCACGAGACTTGATAGTTTCCTGCGTCCCAAGAGTATCCGTAACATGGTCATTCAGAACAAGGGGATTGATTTTGAAAGCTTACTTAATTCAAACAAAATTGTTTTGTTCAAACTCTCACAGGGATTGATCGGTATGGAGAATAGTTTCTTGCTGGGGTCACTCTTATTATCAAAAATCCACCAGGCCATATTCAGGCGGCAACAACATGCAACACGGCACCCGATCTTTCTCTACTTAGATGAATTCCACAATTTCATTACACCTTCGATCAAAGAGATGCTGAGCGGCATTAGGAAATACAATGTGGGCCTCACCCTTTCCCATCAGGACTTGCAGCAAATACAACGCGAAGACACTGAGTTATTAAATAGTGTATTGAGCAACGCAAATAACCGGATTGTCTTTCGGGTGGGTGAACCGGATGCAAAGAATTTGCAGGACGGTTTTTCGCATTTCGATTTTACCGACTTACAAAACTTAGGTCGCGGTGAAGCAGTCATTTCTATTGAACAACCGCAGTATGATTGTTCACTCAATACCTTGCCGTTACCCTCAGTTTCAAAAGATGAAAGAACCAAAAAAATAGATAGTGTTATTGCCTTAACCCGCGTACAGTATGCCACCCCAAAACAGGAAGTTGAAAAACTTTTATTTGAATCATTACATATTGAAAC
Organism: Chitinophagaceae bacterium; assembly: GCA_025351145.1. Taxonomy (GTDB): domain Bacteria; phylum Bacteroidota; class Bacteroidia; order Chitinophagales; family Chitinophagaceae; genus Limnovirga. The sequence goes on along the minus strand of JANXWM010000605.1, from coordinate 13,493 downwards.
TGGTATTAGTGAAAAGCCGAAAGTGATTGTGAAGGAAGCACCAAAAATACCGATAGAAAAACCAGTAGTTATTGAGCCAATAGTTCCTAAAGAAATGATACCCGTTGAACCACTTCCTGAACCTGAATCACCAAAACCAGAAAAAGACCTCTCTACCCATCGCTATTTACAAACACTAATTAAGAAGATGGCAGAAGCCAGTGGCTATACCGCAGTCATTGAAATGGGGCTCCCTGATGGCAGTGGACAGGTTGATGTCTTGCTTACCAGAGACGGGAAGACTATTGCAGTTGAAATCTGTATCACTACTGATGCCGAGTGGGAAATGCACAATATTTCAAAATGTATCCAGGCAAAGTATGATATGGTAGTTTCAATTTCAGGGGATATAAAACAACTGGAAAAAATCAAGAAAAAATGCAGTATTGGTATAGCCGATTTTGAAAAGCGGCACGTGGAGTTCTTCACTCCTGACGCACTTTTTTCTTTTTTAGATCAGTCTGTAAAAAAAGAAGTGCCACAAGAAAAAATCATGAAAGGGTATCGCGTGAATGTGTCCTATGATGCAGTTACCACTGAAGAAATGGACCGGAAACGGGCATCAGTTGCACAGGTGGTATTGAATAGTTTAAAGAAACATAAAAAATAATTTATTATTTTTTAACTAATTTTTCGAACCAGTAAAATTTCAGAAAACGGTTAAAAAAGTATCTTTCCCAATAGCCATAAATGGCTATTGTTGAGCTAGCAAATATGATTTATCTTGCTGCCCGAAAGCAATCAAAACTAAACCCTATGCGGTTCGTTATAACTCTTGCCTGTACCTTTCTAATCAGTGTTTTGTCTCATGCACAAGGTATTGATACCACTCTGCAATCCCAACAAAAACAACTTACCCAATCAATTCAAAACATATCTTCTAAATCCATTACATCCCTCACCAACCAATACAATAAGGTCACTAATAGTGTGCAATCACAAAGTGAGAAACTGCTAAAACGCATGCAGCAGAAAGAAGCAACACTGCAAAGCAAATTACAGGGGGTCGACAGTTCCAAAGCCAAGGAATTATTTTCACAGACACAAAGTAAATACCAGGAGCTACAGGCTAAACTAACATTATCGGTAAATAAAACAATTGCACATCCCTTAACCGAATATATACCCGGCATTGACAGCATGCAAACATTGATGAGGTTTCTTAATCAACCCAATCTTAATCTACAGGGAATCACTGGTGATAAATTACAACAGATACAAGAGGTAAGCAGCCAATTGCAGGAGCTACAGGCAAGATTGCAACAGGCCAATGATATACAAAGCTTCATCAAAGAAAGAGAAGCAACACTGAAAGCAACCCTTGCCAATACCGGCTTTGCCAAAGAATTGCTTGGGTATAATAAAGAAGTATATTATTACCAGCAACGCTTAACGGAGTACAAAGCAATACTGCATGATAAAAAGAAGATGGAAGAAAAGCTTTTAGCTACAGTAAGAAACCTGCCAGCTTTTCAAAACTTTATGCAGAAGCATAGTTATTTAGCCTTTTTATTTCCTACACCTGAAAACTATGGTACACCGCAGGCTTTGGTTGGATTACAGACAAGAACATTAGTACAACAGCAGGTACAACAGCGTTTAGGTAATACAATTGCTTCTGGTGGAGGCGGCATGAACCCTCAACAGTATATGCAGCAACAATTGGGAGCTGCACAACAGCAAATGAGTGTTCTGAAAGATAAGCTGAACAAATTAGGCGGAGGGAGCAGCGATATGACGATGCCTGATTTTAAACCTAACAGCCAGCATACAAAATCATTTTTACAAAGGTTTGAATATGGCTTTAATATTCAAAGCGAAAAGAGCCGCTACCTGTTACCAGTTACCAGCGACATAGCTTTAACTGCCGGATATAAACTGAATGACAAAAGTATTATAGGCATTGGTGCAAGTTATAAACTTGGCTGGGGTAGCGGATTTAGTAATATCCATTTTACCAGTGAAGGCATTGGCCTAAGAAGTTATATAGATATTAAAGCAAAAGGCAGTATCTGGATAACGGGAGGATTTGAATATAACTACCTGCAACGGTTTAGCAATCTTAATTATTTAAAGAATGTAGATGTTTGGCAACGCAGTGTACTGATGGGAATAAGTAAAAAATATAAGGTTGGAAAGAAGCAAGGAAATATGCAGATATTATATGACTTTCTTGCAACAAAGCAGATACCTGCCGGACAAGCTTTAAAATTTAGAATCGGGTATACATTTTAAAATAAACCGTAATTAATGAAACAAAAGTTTATCAATTTGGTGATAGCCATTAATCTGCTTTTTGTATTGAATGGCAGTGCTCAAACTACTCCCGGTTTAAAGAAATTTATACCTCCTTCACCAAATGCAGCAGCACTGGGGAAATACGGGGATATTCCGGTAGGCCTTTATACAGGCATACCAAGCATAAGTATTCCCTTATACACCTTAAAAGGGAGGGACCTTGAATTACCAATTAACCTGTCTTACCATGCCGGAGGTATAAAAGTTGAAGAGATTGCTTCATGGGTTGGAATAGGGTGGAGTTTAAATGCAGGCGGAGTAATAACAAGAAGTGTGAGGGGTTTTCCAGATGATGTTCCCACTGGCTACTTTAACAACAGGAGTACCATTGTTCCTTTAGCTAAAAAATATATAGCTAACCTGAACCCCACGACAAGTTATTTAATTGGTGCAGGAAATGCTGACCAGGCAGATTTGCAGATGTTAAACCAGGTAAAAGATCAGGTAACCGATGCTGAACCCGATATTTTTTATTTCAATTTTGGAAAATACTCGGGAAAATTTTTCATGAATGAAAATGGGCAGTTTGTTGTTTCCCCACTTGAAGCGCTTAAAATAGAATATCAATATATATCCGGCGTGAATGCGAATCAAATTGCAAGGTGGACCCTGACTACTCCTGATGGTGTAAAATATGTGTTTGGCAATTCATTAGACGGGCAAAAAACAGCTATTGAAAAAAATGATAATGCGGCACAAACAGGTATAACCACAACCGGATGGTATTTGATGGAGATATACAGCCCAAACAATGATTTGATAACCTTGGATTATAATACCATTTCGTATAATTATAATAATAAATCTGCAGAGACAATAAACTTCATTTTGGATGAAAGCGGTTCTCAGCCACCCGCCCATTTGCCTTCTTTTGATAAGAATGTAGTGACTAACTTTATGACCGTTCCCAAATTAAAATCTATAACATCTGCTAATGGAAAAATTACTTTCGATGCTACGACAAGGAGAACGGATTTGCCAGGTGATACCAGTTTGAGTGCAGTCAATATCTTTAGTAATGTTGATTTAATTAATCCGCTAAGAAAATTTGTTTTTTACTATGATTATGTAAACGGGGGACGCTTAACTTTAGACAGCCTTGCAGAATTTTCAGCTACAAATGCTGCTTCAGGAAATAAATACAAATTTGAGTATAATACAACACAACTTCCCAATGCGGATCCTTATGGAACCACTATTAATTCGCAGGACTTGTGGGGGTACTACAACGGGGTTCCTAACAGTGTGCTTCCCCAATCATTTTATATAACTACACCGCCTTACGGGACAATAACAATTTTTGGAGCAGACAGGCATTCGGATGAATCATATATGATGGCCGGAGTATTAAAAAAGATAATATATCCTACAGGAGGGTACTCATTGTTTGAGTATGAGGCAAATAAAGTTTACGCCTCTAATTCTGATAACAGTATACCTACTCCACCCGCAGGAAAATATGCCAGTCTTCAATATTTAACGGGGCAAACCTTAGCTGATACATTTACCGTGTCTTATGCAACATCTGGTGGTGTACCCGGAGGAACCACAAGAGTTACTGTTTCTTCAATTGCAATGGGTCATACGCAACCACCTGGCTGCCAAATATCTCCAAGCGGTTATTCTACTTGTTATACCGCTTCAATAGAAGGTATTAACGGAACATCTTTTCCAATCCAGTATATCAAAGATGGTACATCTACAGTTGATCTGGCTAATGGCACTTACAAAATTGTTGGGAAAGGAGAACTTGTTCAGGGATACCCAAATGCATCATATCTTTTTTACTTAGACCTTAACTGGAATGAATACCCGCCTCAGGGAAATGGTGGCTCCCAATCTATGGTTAACAAAACCATCGGGGGACTCCGCATAAAGCGGATCACAAGTAATGACAATATCAGTACTTCTGTAAAAAAATACCTGTATACTAAATTTAACGATACAGCCTCAAGTGGGGTATTGGTAAATAATCCCTATCACTATGCTAATGTATTTGAAATATTATCAGGTTGCGGGGCTACAAATTATGCGCAAGTTAGAAGTTATCCTTTAACCCCTCTGCTGCAAACGCAGGGCTCTTCAATCGGATACCAGAATGTAACAGAATTAGCAGGTGAAAATGGAGAAAACGGCAAAACTGAGTATTCTTATACAACGGCTACGGACTTTCCGGATGACCTGAAAGAATATCGTCCTTATCCGCCATCCTGCACTTACGATTGGCGAAGAGGTCAGCTTTTGAAAAGTACAGTATATAAAAATTCAAGCGGTAATTTTATAGCGGTTAAGTCTAACAGCAATAAATATACTTTTGGGGCAAAATCAAGTGCGGGTTATGGATTGTCAGTTGAAACAGGTATCCAAATTCTTCAATGTGCTAGCCCGTTGGTTACTTTAGCCGCAAATGCATATTACGTATCAGGATATAAAACAATCAGTGAGTTTTATTATCTCCAGTCTGACACAACAAAAGTATATGATCAAAATACCCCATCTTCTTATGTCCAGAATATTAATACTTACAATTACGATACATCAAATGGACATTATCAATTAACAAGTACTGTTACGCAAAGCAGTAAAAATGAAACACTGCAAACTGATATTAAATACCCACAGGATATTGTACTAACGGGAGCAGCAGAAACAGCAAGGCAAAGTTTGATTTCGAAGTTCATGCTTACCCCTGTTATAGATCAGATAACTTCCCGAAACGGAGCCCAGATTAGTAAAACAAGAACTAACTATAAAGTATTTGGAAATGGGCTTACGCTACCGGAAAGCATTGAATTACAAATTAGCAGCAACCCATCTGAAAAACGTGTTGAGTTTTTAAAATATGATGGATATGGAAATATGATACAGCAGCATAAAATGGCTGATGTATTAAATTCTTATATCTGGGATTATTCCAGTTCTTATCCCATAGCTGCTATAATAAATGCTGATTCTTCTTCTGTAGCTTATACCTCTTTTGAAGCTGATGGCAAAGGGAACTGGACTTTTTCGGCCTTTCAGGATACAGATGCAACCGCACCAACAGGGAAAAAGGCTTTATATATTACAGCTACAAACAAAGTAAGTAAGTCAGGCTTAACCATTGGCAAAAGCTATATTGTTTCTTTCTGGAGCAAACATGGACTATATACTATTAACGGATGCACAAATACGTATAAAATGGGCAAAACTATTAATGGGTGGACTTACTATGAATACGCTGTTGTTCCTACAGCTACAACAATTACCATTAATGGAAATTCCGGTGGCGTTGGAAGTATAGACGAAGTCCGTTTGTACCCTTCAGATGCACAAATGACCACCTACACTTATCAGCCTCTAATTGGCATGACCAGCCAATGCGATGTAAACAACCGTATTAGTTATTTTGAATATGATGCCTTCGGCAGGGTGCGGTTAATTAAAGACCAGGATAAAAATGTGATCAAAAAATTCTGTTACAACTATGCAGGCCAGCCTGCCAATTGCGATGTTGCGGTGCCTGTATCTGTTACTATAACAAATTCTTTAAACCTCTCAGGCTTTACTGCAACTTATACCAATACTGTAACCCTGCAGCAAACTGCATTTACGGTACCCACCACAGGGAACCTTATAGTAACATTGCCCTCCGGGACTTATGATCTTATTGTGAACAGAACAGCAGGCAATGTTGGTTACGCATTTACCACTTGTGCATTGAGTACCAATTGCGGCATGACGGTTCATAATATAACCGTAAATACTAATAGTTGTAACACCCTTTTGGTTGAATCCAGTTTATAAAATAAAAATAGGTTTATGAAACTCTTATTTCTTACGATAGCTATTGTTTTTCTTTCGGGTTTTGTTTTACCGGGGAGTTTATACGACTATAGTTTTACAAGTATTACCGGTACCGCCCATTCTTTAAACGAATACCAGGGAAAGAAAATATTTATTGCTGTGCTGCCTGCTTCACAAACAGCAGAGGACAGTGCTTACCTGTACAGGATAGATTCTGTTGCTGAAGCTAATGCGGGGCAGGTTGCAGTTATTACAGTACCTTCTTACGAAGATGGTTATACTGATGATACTGTGGCAGCACTGCCACAATGGTACCAATCCATGCTTAGCAGCAGCGTTATTATTACGCAAGGTATGTACACGCATAAAGCATCCGATACACTGCAAAACCCTTTATTTTCCTGGCTCACCAATACCAGCCTGAACAACCATTTTGATGAAGAAGTGGGCGGACCGGGCGAAATGTATTTTATCAATGAACAAGGGGAACTTCATGGTGTATTTGGACCCGAATCGAAATGGAGCAATAAAGTGTTGAACAGGATGTTTCAGTAATGCTTTTGTCTGAACGTGGATTTTGGGGGATTATAGGGATAAAACGGATTAAGATAATACAATAAAAAAGAAATTGTTTATGCGATACCCTTACTTAAAATATCTGCAAAGAACTGTTGGCATAGCCTGTGTAATGTTGTGCTTTTTACCAAAGTTGCATGCACAAACAATTATCCCTACAACTGTTACAGTACCGGGCGCAGGAACAAGAACAGTAAACACGTTACCGGCTGCTTATGGCAGCAGTATTACTGTTAATTATGTGCGTGTATGGGAAGCAGAAAAGCCATATATCAACGATACATTTCTTAACGGCCCTACAAGAACGGTACAGGAAGTTAAGCAAAGTACACAGTATTTTGACGGGCTGGGCAGGCCACTGCAAACAGTTGCAAAGGGAGTAAGCCCCAATGGTTTTGATATGGTAAGCCCGGTATTGTATGATGCCTTTGGCAGGGAGGTATTTAAGTACATGCCATTTGTAAGTACAAGTAATAACGGTAATTTTAAAACAGACCCTTTTACCGAGCAGGATAATTTTATGAAGGGTACCTATAACCCTACTAACGATGTTACCAATGGCGAAAAATATTTCTACGGTCAAACAGATTTTGAGGCATCACAACTGAACCGGGTAACCAAAGCATACCCTCCCGGTAATAACTGGGTGGGTGATGGTGTGGGTACGGGTATGCAGTATTTAGTAAATGATGCATTAGACAGTGTACGTATATGGAACATCAGTTTAACAGGTGGCACTGTACCAACAAGCACCGCAAGTTATGGTGCAGGGCTTTTATACGAAACTGTAACTACTGACGAACAGGGCAACAAAGTAGTGGAATATAAAGATAAAGAAGGGCAAGTAATTTTAAAAAAGGTACAGTTGGCAGCAACGCCTTCTGCGGGTTCATGGGGCTGGCTCTGCACTTATTATGTATATGATGATTTAAATAACCTGCGGTGTGTGATACAACCCAAAGCAACAGACTGGCTGAAAGCCAATAACTGGGCTTTTGATAACAGCATATGGGCAAGCAGCCAGATTGCCAAAGACCTCTGCTTCAGTTATGAATACGACAGCAGGAACAGGATGATAGTAAAACGTGTACCCGGCGCAGGAGAAGTATGGCTGGTATATGATATAAGGGACAGGTTAGTGATGACACAGGACAGCAGTTTAAGGATACAGGGTAAATGGCTGTATACAGATTATGATTCATTGAACAGGTCAGTACTCTCAGGGTTATGGACAGAGGCTAATAACCGAAGTTATCACCAGAACCTTTCAGGTACAAGTGTTACCTACCCAACCCCGTCAAGCGGTTATACTATACTTACGCAAACTTACTACGATGATTATACATGGGTAAGCGGCAGCAGTAGTGGTTTAAGCAGTTCGGCCATTACAACTTACAATGGCAACACCAGTTATTTCTATACAGCAGATAATACAACCTTCCCTTATCCGCAAGCCCAAACTGCTACCAACCTTACAAGGGGTATGCCCACTGGAACAAAAATAAATGTAGTTGGCAGCAGTACGAATTTGTATACGGTAAGTTTTTATGACGACCGGGCAAGGGTAATACAAACACAAAGCACCAACAACAGCGGGGCAAAAGATACTGCCATTATGCAGTACAGCTTTAGCGGGCAGGTAGTAAGGACATTGCTTTGCCACGCTAAAGGTGGAACTAATGCACAGAGCTATAAAGTGCTGAATAAAATGAGTTATGATGCTGCTGGCAGGGTGATACAGGTAAATGAGAAAATTGGCAACAGCCCCGAAGTAATGATAGTCTATAATTTTTATGATGAGCTAGGGCAGTTAAAGCAGAAAAAGATCGGGCAAACGGTAGATGCAACCAATACAACTGCGTACACTTATACTTCAAACCCGTTGGACAGGCTAAACTATACATATAATGTGAGAGGCTGGCTAAGGGGTATTAATAAAGACTATGCAAGGAACGAGGCCAATGCCAACTGGTTTGGTGAAGAGCTTTGTTATGATTACGGTTTCAACTCTACCCAACTGAATGGCAATATAGCAGGTGTAAGATGGCGCAATGCCGGTGATGGTGCAATGCGCAGCTATGGGTTTACTTATGATAATGTGAACCGCTTAACAAAAGCAGACTTTACACAAAATGTAAGCGGCAGTACCTGGGATGTAACTGCGGGAATAGACTACAGCTTGCACAGCATGACTTACGACCAAAACGGTAATATCCTTACGATGAACCAAATGGGGCTGAAACTGAATACGAGTTCTCTGATTGATAGTTTACAGTACGGGTATAATACCAACAGCAACAAGCTTAATTATGTAACCGATAGACAAAATGATGCAACCAGTTTACTCGGTGATTTTAAAGAAATAAACAACAATACCACGCAGGATTATTTTTATGACGGCAATGGGAATTTAATACAGGACAATAATAAAAATATCAGCAGTATAACTTATAATTTTCTGAACCTGCCCAATGTAATTACTGTTACCGGTAAAGGGACGATTACTTATACTTACGATGCTGCGGGAAACAAATTGAAGAAAACTACGGTTGACAATACAATAAGCCCTGTGAAAACAACTATAACAGATTATCTGGGGATGTTTATTTATCAAAACGATACTTTACAGTTTGTAGCACAGGAGGAAGGCAGGGCAAGGCCTGCAAAACGAATAGGCCAAAGTGATACCATGTATTATGATTATTTTGAAAAAGACCATTTGGGTAATGTACGGGTAGTGCTGACAGATCAGGTACAGCAGGATACATACCCGGCGGCTACTTTTGAAAATAGCAGCAGTGCCTATGCTACTGAAAATAATTATTATGCTATAAATAATGCCGATACCATTAGTGTAAACCGTATAGCTTCGTGGGGAAGCATAACCGGAAAAAATTATGTAAACAATAATGGCAACCCGCCTTATAATAATAACCCTAATGCCAATACCACTGCGGTAAGTAATTTTGTTTATAAGTTGAATGGGGCTACAGGTGATAAAACAGGATTGGGTATTACGCTAAAGGTAATGGCGGGTGATGTGGTGGATATATTTGGTAAATCTTTTTGGCATAGCAATGGAACTAACCCCAGTAACAACTATTTAATTTCATCTGCGCTTACCAGCTTTATTAATGCCTTTGCCGGTACAGGAGCAGTTGCAGGATCGGGAAAAGGAGCTACTGCTTCGGCGCTTAATGGTTCAACTGCAACATCGGGAGGATTGAATACCTGGGTAAATGGTGTGCCGAACCCTTCTTTAGCGAGTGTACCCAAAGCATATATTAACTGGATATTGCTTGACGACCAGTTTAAACCTGTTAGCAGTGGCAGTGGCTTTGATTTAATAAACACCACAGCAGATGCAGTAAAAAGCCATCAGCGAACGGTGAGCATTGGTAAAAGTGGTTACTTGTATGTATATTGCAGTAACGAGAGTAATGTTGATGTGTTCTTTGATAATTTGCAGGTGGTGCATACAAGGGGGCCGCTGCTGGAGACTACTGATTACTCTCCGTTCGGGTTGACAATGGCGGGAATATCTTCAAAGGCTTTGAACGGTTCACCAGAAAATAAGTACAAATACAACAACAAAGAATTACAATCAAAAGAATTTAGCGATGGTTCAGGCTTAGAACTCTACGATTTTGGCAGACGAATGCAAGACCCACAATTAGGAAGGTTTTGGACACAAGATAGATTTGCAGAAAAATACTACATCTTATCACCATATCAGTTTGCCGCAAATAATCCGATTTTACTTATTGACATTAATGGCGACAGTCTTACTGTAACTGGTGCACAAACTGCAAAAGATAAGTTTGTTAATACATCGAATACAGGATTGGGCGGATTTTATAAAACAAAAGTGGGTAAGGATGGATTAGTTACTTTAGAAAAAACAGATAAGAAAGGAACAATGACAAAAGAGCAAAAGGCTTTTTACAAACAGTTGTCAAGTGTAACTGACTTAAAGAAAGGTGATGTGACAGTAGGGTTAGTTGAAAGTAAAGGAGAGGTACTTGTTGGTAGTTATGCCTTATCTCAAATTGATGTTGATGATGTTGGTAAGTTTGGAACAGGCAAAGGAGTATCTGCCGCAGGAGCATTGGGACATGAGCTTATAGAACAACAATCCAAACAACTTGATGGCAAAGGCTATGATGATGCACATCAGGATGGTATCAATGCAGAAAATGCAATTAATGGTACGGTAAGAGGTGCAACAACTGTTGCTCCAGGTGCAAGTCAAGACGCATCAGGAAGAATAACAGGAACGTTTATTACTTCCTATGTTCAGAATGGTCAAAACATATCGGTCTCCGTTACAATTAAAAACAACAATATAACTTCTGTGACTTCTAAGATTGAAAACCCAAAGAAATAATAATCATGAAGCAAAAAGTAAGTTTGATATTATTCTATGTATTCCTGCTTGTAAATATTATAGCTTGTAATGGACAGCAAAACAGCATGAAAAGCAATAATGAATTTGATTCGGTTTTCAAGCATAACTATACAATTTTAGATTCTATAGCAAAGACGAATTTTTTTGATACATCCGCAACTTGTAAAAATGCTATTGAGTTTATGGAGAAAACCACAGCAATAAAAGCCAGTAAAGACGGGAATTATTTTGGAGCAATTTTATTTACACAAAAGGACTTAGATAAATGGAAAGAGTGGTATGATAAAAACAAAAAATGATTGAAAATTAAAACCGCAGCAATCGCTGCGGTTTTTTTATGCGTAAGCTTTGCGGGCTTTGGCATCTCTTAAAAAAGCATCAACAGTAGAGAGGATAGATTTTTTTTCTTCATCAGGAAGCAGGTTAATCTCATTCAACCGCTTCAACATGGAAGGGTCTTTTAAAATGTTTACTTCTTCTGTCTCACCAAGTAAATAACCGACAGTTGTATCAAGTAATTTAGAAAGCTTCTTAGCCACTTCAACAGAAGGTATCATCTCATCACGTTCATACTTGCCGATAACGGTGTATGAAGTTTTAAGTTTTGCAGCAACATCTTGCTGCGACAGGTTTTTAGCTTCCCTGCATGTTCTTAATCGTTTGCCGAATGTACTCATGGTTCTGTATTGAATAGACTATAAAAACAACCTATTGTAAGGCGATAAGGCAAATATACAGACCTAATAAGCTTCAATAAAATCTAAAAAAGTTTTGTAAATAAGGTTGATAGGCTATATTTGTATCTTATACAGTACAAAAAAACTTTTTTATGGATTTAAAAATAGACATCAGCAATCCCAATACAATTACCTACATCACAGAAGAATTAGGCTTTACAATATTGGGCGGTATAAGGATGGACGGATTAGACAGGTTGAGGGTAACAATACGAATAGAAGTTATCAACCGCAAGTTTGAACACTACCAGAACAATGCAGAGTTAGCAGCCTTGCCACTCAACCACAACTTAGATTTATACAACGATGTGCAGGTAGAAAAATTAATCCGCAAAGCAGCAGAGCGTTTAGAAGTAGGCACATTACAGATAACAAAATCCATTGCAGACATTACAAGGCAGTTGGAATTATACAGGTTGCAGCAGTTGGAAGAACAGCAAACAAAAACAGAGAAGCAAAAGAAAATATTATCATCATCCGAAAGAGAAGAAGCAACAACGTTTAGCAGCGAACAAAATTTATTAAACCGAACCAATGACCTGATAGGAAAAAGCGGGGTGATAGGCGAAGAAAAAAACAGGATGCGGATGTTCATTATTTTTTTAACGAGGCTGATGGAAAACCCTTTGCACATTATAAGTTTTGGAAGTTCAGGAGCAGGTAAATCACATCTGCAGGAAAAAGTTGCAGAGTTGATACCTGAAGAAGATAAAGTACCCAGTACAAGTTTTACAAGCAATGCACTTTATTACATGGGTGAATACGATTTACAGCACAAAATTATTTTGATAGAAGATATGGACGGGGCAGAGCCTGTACTGTATGCACTAAGAGAGTTGATAAGTAAAAAGCACATCATAAAATTAGTACCGCAGAAAGACAGCAAGGGAGTAACCAAAACAATGGTGTTTAAAGTGAAAGGACCTGTAACCGTTGCAGGATGCACCACACAGGAAAGAATTTACGAAGACAATGCAAACCGTAGCTTTTTAATTTACATAGATGAAAGCAAAGAGCAGGATGAAAAAATAATGGAGTATCAAAGAAGTATCAGTGCAGGTAAAATAAACAGAGCAGAAGAAAACCGTATCAAAGTATTTTTGCAGAATGTGCAACGCATTATGCAGCCGGTGAAAGTAATCAATCCATACGCAGAGTTTTTAAAAATACCCGATGAAGTATTGAAGCCAAGAAGAAGCAATGCCCATTACCTGCATTTTATAGAAGCTATCACTTTTTACAAACAGCATCAACGGGAAAAGAAAACTGATACAGCAACAGGAGAAATTTATATCGAAACCACATTAGAAGATATAGCAGAAGCCAACGAGTTGATGAAAGATGTTTTATTGAGAAAGGCAGATGAACTAAGCGGAGCAACAAGAAATTATTTTGAGCAACTCAAAGAACTGTTGCAACAAGAGAAGCAAACCACCTTTACCAATAAAGAAATCCGTAAGCAGTTAAGAATGCCAGGCACCACCGTAAGAAGGCATCACACGGAATTATTACAAAGCGGTTACATCAAACTACAGGAGAATAAAAAGCAGCAGGGCTACCGCTACGAAATAGTAAGTTATGAAGAATACCAGCAGTTAAAGAACTCCATTGCAACGGTATTAGACAACATACTGCAAAGCATACAAACC
>JANXWM010000530.1 GCA_025351145.1 Chitinophagaceae bacterium | reverse complement strand
ACCAGTAGCTATTGCTTATGTTTATTGGACATATCTTGTCATACTAATTTAGTTTGTGATGATTCACAATTAGTACAACTTGTTTCTAAGAAACTGTTTAAATTTTATTTGCACGCCGCATTTAAAACTGGATGCCGCCATTTTTGCAGCTATGAAGTGATTGCGATACAACTAAGATGCTATGAAAACCGCTGTAGGCATTACAATTATTCATTTTTAAACCGCTTCTAAGGAAACAGCACTTCATCCCTTGTTCCACTTTTAAAAAATAATCCTGCCAACGGATGAAAATAGAGTACTAGTATAAAAATCTGGAGAGTGATGGTTGCTTACAAAGCACCCATACCTCCGGTTGTTCCACTATGAAACTGATTCTCGTGGAATCTTTAGTGAGTTAGAATATAAAATATAATAATTCTCTTTTTCCCGCATTCTTTTTGTTGACTTTTTATTTTTATCTGTATACCCACACAGATGTAAAGCACCATGAAAAATTACTCTTTGGAATTCCTCTATTGTTTTTGTTTTTAATACTTTTGAATTGTCTATTATTCTATCAACGCTGATATATATTTCTGAAATCAATAGTTCTTTTTTTTCAGATAGGTCAAAGGTTATGATGTCAGTATAGTAATTGTGGTTAAGAAACTGTTTATTGATGTATAATAAATAGTTATCGGAGCAAAATATATAATCAATTCGTCCCAAAATAATATTTTCCGCTACAAAAAGACCTTGTATTGCAACCTTAATATTTTTTTTGTTTTTTATAGGTAATTTTCTATCTGCATAATGGAAAAATACTTTTTGCATATTCATGGTTGTTTTAGACTTCCAAAATTCGTAATAAAATAAGGAGGATCACATATACATTTGTATATTATATATTTTTATGAAAAGATTGTCTGAAATCAGAATTGGAAAAAAGGTTATAATAATGTCTTTTGGAAAGGATGATATTTTTATAAAATTAATGGAAATGGGGTGTATTCCTGGAGAGACTATCAGAGTTGAGCAAATCGCACCATTAGGAGACCCTATTTCAATAGCAGTTGCTGGATATAATTTAAGTTTAAGATTAAACGAAGCAAAGCAAATTTTTGTACAAGAAATTGATTAAATATAACCACTTGATTATTAAATAATTACATGAAAATTGGTCTTTACTTCGGTTCCTTTAATCCTATACATATTGGACATCTTATTATAGCTAGTCATGTAATTAATAATACAGATTTTAAGAAAATTTGGTTTATTATTTCACCCCAAAATCCCCTAAAACCATCCTTAACCCTTTTAAATGAGCATCAACGTCTTCATTTGGTTAGACTTGCGATAGAAGATGATAGTAATTTTAAAGCCAGCGATATTGAATTTAAACTTCCTAAACCATCCTATACCATCCACACAATTACTATCCTTAAAGAAAAATATCCAACACATCAATTCGGTATAATCATGGGGTCTGATAGCTTTAATAATCTAAGTAAGTGGAGGAATCATGAAAAAATTATAATTGAAAATAATATTATAGTTTATAGGCGACCCGGATTCCGTTCGACGGAAATACAAACTAATTCAAATGTTCTTTTTCTAACAGAAGCCCCTCTTCTGGAAATTTCGGCAACATCAATCAGAAAATTAATATATGAAGGAAAATCAATTCGTTATTTGGTTTCTGATAAGGTTAGAGAAGAGATTGAAAAAAGCGGATATTATAAAAATGAGACAGTGCTAAAATATCCAGCCAAGTAGCAAACAAGCTAATACGATATAAGGTGGATTTAATTTTGTAAATGAAAGTGCAAGAAAAGTCCCTGTAATCACAATAATATTAATTAAAGGAATCATTGAACCATCTAAAATATCCATTGAGACTGTTTTCATTAAAAAAATTGTAGCGCCCGTCATAATACCAACAACAGAAGAGTTTATGCCCTCTAGCGAACGAAAAATAACTGCATATTTCTTTAGGTTTTGCCAAACTGGAAAGAAAAATAGCACAAGCAAAGCACTTGGTAAAAAGATTGCTACAGAACCGATAAAACATCCTAATAACTGCATTTGGGGCTGTGGGGCATTATCCCTTAGTACCATTCCGCCAATAAATGAACCGATAGAAAAAACTGGTCCTGGTATTGCTCTTACAATACCAGAACCAGTTAAAAAATCGTCTTGATTAATATGTAAAACATTTGGGTTAACCTCTTCAATTCTCTCTGTATTTGGGCGCACAACATATTGTTGATACATCATTGGCATTAAAACATCCCCTCCACCAAATACCAAACTTCCAAAACGATACAAATTTTCAAAAAGATTATAAGGCCCCCGGTATTTCCAGTCTTCTTTTCTTGCCTTTTCACTTACGAGCCCGGCAATTAAAAAGACAGCAAAAAAAATCAAAATGTTTCCCCACTTTATTTTTTTTGGAGGAATTCCTTTTTGAGGAATACGTTTATCACTAAAATTTGTGGCAATTCCGGCAACAATGATTACACAGGGAAACACCCAAGGGGTTTTAAAAAATAAAAATGTAGCAATTGAAGCAAACACCATAATGATTCTAGTAATAGGATTGTTAATCGATACTTTAAACATTCGGTAGGCTGAAAATGCAATAAACCCAACAGCCATCGGCTGAATGAATTTAAAAATCTGGATATATTCGGAATTTTTATCAATATACTCAAGTAAAAAAGAAAGGCCGCCCATTAAAATACAGGCTGGTAATATCCATATAAGTAAAGTAAGGATAGCTAAACCTAATCCACCTCTTTTATAACCAATGAGCGTTAATGTTTGTGTCGACGATGCACCCGGCAACATCTGGCAAAATGCATTGTATTCTAATAATTCTTGCTCCGTAACATCTTTTCTTTTATGCACAAAAGTCTTAAGCATCATACCAAAATGTCCCTGAGGGCCTCCAAATGCTGTAATGCTGTGAAAAAAAACCGCCTTTAAAAAATGGATATGTCTGTACAATGTCACTTGTTTCCTGGATTTTGTAAGTATAGCGTTAAGGTAATAAAAATAGAAACCTATTGAACAAACCCGGAATAATATTTTGTTTATCAAATAAGAGTATAAAACATTGGTTGACAAACCAAAGCGCAATAGTCATTGTCCCTTGCCGCGCTTGGTTCAAAGTTTCGAACAATTATGAGCAGAAAAGAGAAAATAAATTCAACCCGGATTTTTGCAGGTGGCTGTTAAGAGTTCAGTTATATTCTGTAGTACAAGTGTGCGACGCAAGGTACGATGCCATAAAAATCTACTGCCGGGCCCAAAAAATTTCTACTGCAAAATTTGGGTTTAAAATTCTAAGCATATTTTCTACTGAAATTTTGAAAAGCCAGTTCAATAAAATCTTGTTTGCAACAATAAAATTTTTGTGATATAAAAAGTGTAAAACGGCCTATTTAAATTTTGTTTAATCGGTTGAAAATATTGCTCTGATTGAATTACAGGGAAATGAACACAAAATAAAGCCCATTTCTAATACTATAGAAATGGGCTTTAAAAATCAAATACCAAGCAAATAATTTATCCGTTCATGCTGGCGAGGAACTCATAATTGTCCTTGGTGCCACGCATTCTTTTTAACAATTCATTCATTGCTTCTTCAGTCTTCATGTCATTTATATATAGGCGCAGAATATTCATTCTCGCCAAAACTTCTCTATCCAGCAGCAAGTCATCTCTCCTTGTAGAAGAAGCAACAAGATCTATAGCAGGGTAAATGCGCTTATTGGCTAAGCGCCTGTCAAGTACAAGTTCCATATTACCCGTTCCTTTAAATTCTTCAAAGATTACCTCATCCATTTTACTGCCAGTTTCAATTAGCGCTGTTGCAAGTATTGTAAGTGAGCCTCCATTTTCTATTTTTCTTGCAGCACCAAAGAATTGTTTTGGTTTTTGCATGGCATTTGCTTCAACACCGCCACTTAAAACTTTACCACTTGCCGGAGCAACAGTATTGTGTGCACGGGCCAAACGTGTAATAGAATCCAGAAGTATAACAACATCATGTCCGCACTCTACTAATCTTTTTGCTTTTTGCAAAGCGACTGAAGAAACCTTAACATGTTTTTCTGCAGGTTCATCAAAAGTTGAGGCAATTACTTCAGCTCTTACACTCCTCTCCATATCGGTAACCTCTTCCGGGCGTTCATCTATCAGCACAACCATCAGGTAACACTCAGGATGATTAGCAGCAATTGCGTTCGCTACTTCTTTCAACAACATTGTTTTACCAACTTTTGGTTGAGCTACAATCAATCCACGCTGGCCCTTACCAATTGGCGTAAAAAGATCCATAATTCTGGTACTGTAATTACTTGGAGATGTAAAAAGGCTCAGTTTTTCGAATGGGAACAAAGGGGTGAGGTAGTCAAAAGGTACGCGGTCTCTAACTTCCTCGGGGCTTTTTCCATTGATACTTTCTACTTTTAGCAGGGCAAAATATTTTTCACCCTCTTTAGGCGGTCGCACTGCTCCAAAAACAGTATCCCCTGTTTTTAAACCAAATAATTTTATTTGCGAAGGAGAAACATAAATATCATCAGGAGAAGATAAGTAATTATAATCAGAAGAACGTAAAAAGCCATATCCATCGGGCATCATTTCCAATACACCTTCGCCCTGAATAATGCCGTCAAATTCAATATTAAAATTCGATGAATCCCTTTTGTATGGTCTTGCAACAGCCGGCTCATCAGAAACATTTTCACCGGTTTCGTCCGGTTCATCATCAAGATTCAGCGGTTCATCATCCCCCAGCATATGCAAAAGCCTGCTGCCTAATTCGGGTATATCAATATCTACTGGGGCCGTTTTTAAGGGAAGTATTTTTTTATCTTCCACCACAATTGGTTCTTCTTTATCCTTTGTTTTACGTCCACGCTTTTTTAATTTATCCTCTTTTATTTCAGTTTCGGAAATAGCGGATTCCGGCTCTTCAATAATTGGTGTTATACTCTGCTGTTCTTCAGGAATAATTACGGGTACAGCCTTAATTATGCGCTTACGCTTTGGCTTTTCAGTTGTTCCTTGAGCTGTCTCACCGGCAGATACAGCCTGTTTGTCAAGTATCTTAAAAATAAGGTCTTGCTTTTCAGGTTTCTTGGAATGTGGAATATTCAATTGCTCAGCAATATCGAGTAATTCAGGAACCAGCATGTCGTTCAATTGCAGAATGTCGTACATAAAATTGTAAAATAGATTGAAGTAAAATCGTTAAAAACAGTCTTAAAAAATTGAAGAATAAATAATCGGTTGATTATAAGAAAACCTGCGAGCTGAGAGGGTTTGACACAGACAATTCAGCTTGTTTACATTGCAATGTTACTGCAAAATGTTTAAAAACAAAGAAAAACTTTATTGACCTGCAGTAAAACATCCATGAAGCTTTTCTTGCCACGCTCGGTTCAGGGTTCTTCTTTCATGGCATCAAAGCGTAGTATCGAAAATGTGCTGTAAACACTCCCCCGGCTGCATATTTAATAAAACAAAAGGATACACGAAGATGATGAAGTGCATTCTTTTGTTTCAATGCGATGACAAGAGCCTATTGACATATATTTGCTCATTTTAAAACCACCGGTAACGTTCAAAATTGTGCTGAACGTACAAGAGTGCGACGCAAGAGCCGATGCTGCTTGAACTGCTGCCGGGCTCATTAATATTTGTTTTAATAAATAAAGGTTATGTTTAATAAGCGAGTAAAAATTAAGGAGCTTTTAAGTACTGAGCCACAGGGTCAGGAAGTTACTGTTATGGGCTGGGTGCGTACTTTTCGCAATAACCAGTTTATCGCACTAAATGATGGCAGCACCAATAATAACTTACAGGTTGTTGCCACATTGGGTATGCTAAACGATGAAACTCAAAAACGCATTACCACAGGAGCTTCGCTTAAAGTAACAGGAAATGTAGTGGCTTCCTTAGGGAAGGGACAAAAATTAGATCTAAATGCAACTTCAATTGAGATTCTTGGTGATTGTGATGCCGCTGAATATCCCATGCAGCAAAAAAAACACAGTCTTGAGTTTTTAAGAGAAAAAGCACATCTCCGTTTTCGCACCAATACTTTTGGTTCTATATTCAGGGTAAGGCATTCACTTGCATTTGCTGTTCACAAGTTTTTTAATGAAAAGGACTTTTTGTATTTGCATACGCCGGTTATTACAGCCAGTGATGCAGAAGGTGCCGGAGAAATGTTTCGTGTAACGACTTTGCCTTTCGATAACCCTCCCCGAAACGAGGATGGAACAATTAATTTTAAGGAAGACTTCTTTGGTAAAAGCACCAATCTTACAGTAAGCGGACAGCTGGAAGGCGAACTTGCTGCCACAGCATTAAGTGATATTTATACATTTGGACCAACCTTCAGGGCTGAAAACAGCAACACCACAAGGCATCTTGCAGAATTCTGGATGATTGAACCCGAAATGGCATTCTACGATATTGAAGACAATATGAACCTCGCAGAGGAATTCATTAAATACATTATCCGGCATGCAATGGATAATAACCGCGAAGACCTGGAATTCTTAGCCCAGCGTTTAGCGGAAGAAGAAAAACAATTACCACAAGATAAGCGCAGCGATCTTGGTTTAATAGAGAAGCTGGAGTTTGTACTCAACAATGCTTTTGAAAGAATCACTTACACAGAAGCCGTTAATATTTTACTTGAAAGCCCTGCTTATAAGAAAAAAAAATTTCAGTACGAAGTAAGCTGGGGCGTTGATTTGCAGAGCGAACACGAAAGGTACCTGGTTGAAAAGCATTTTAAAAAACCAGTTATCGTTACGGGTTACCCCGCAGCCATTAAAGCGTTTTACATGCGTATGAACGATGACGGCAAAACGGTAGCCGCTATGGATATTCTGGCACCGGGTATCGGCGAAATTGTGGGCGGCAGCCAGCGCGAAGAACGCCTTGATAAACTGGTTCAACGCATGGAACAAATGCATATTCCCGTTGAAGAAATGAGCTGGTACCTCGATACACGCCGCTACGGAACCGTGCCTCATGCTGGTTTTGGTTTGGGCTTCGAAAGAATGGTTTTATTTGTAACCGGCATGACGAATATCCGAGATGTAATTCCTTTTGCAAGAACGCCAAAAACCTGCGAGTTTTAGTAACCATAGAATTTCATTTTTGCCATTTCGTTTTGAGCCTTATATTTGCAGCCCGGAATACGGATGGTGCGGTAGCTCAGTTGGTAGAGCAAAGGACTGAAAATCCTTGTGTCGGCGGTTCGATCCCGCCTCACACCACGCTTTAAAACCTCAGCAGTAATGTTGGGGTTTTTCTTTTGTACCCAACATAGAAAACATTACTCATCGTTCCTTGCGTCGCACACTTGTACTACAGCAAATATTTAAACTGTAGCCTGCGCATGATAATGGTCTTTCTCTTTGCAACAGTTAGCCTTGCAGCCTTCAGTCAATCAAAGTTCCGAACCCCGAAGTGTGCAACGCAACCGGCGATGCCATTATAACTTCTGCCCGGCTTATAAAAATTACGACACGCATTCATAACCACTAATCAACATATCCCGTAACTTACCATTCAATACAGTTTTATATGAAAAATATTTTGATGGCTTTTTTGTTTATAAGCCTTACAGGCATTGCGTTTACACAAACGATTGACCCGGCACTTTTTAATGGCATGCAATGGAGAATGATTGGCCCGCACCGCGGTGGAAGAACAGTTGGTGCTGTTGGCGTTCCTCAGCAACCCAATGTTTTTTATATAGGTGTAAACAATGGCGGCGTGTGGAAGACAACTGATTATGGCCGCACTTGGCAGCCCATTTTTGATGATCAACCAACAGGTTCTGTTGGCGATGTTGCAGTAGCGCCATCTAATCCGGATGTAATTTATGTAGCCAGCGGGGAAGGCATTCAACGTCCCGATCTTTCTGTTGGCGATGGTATTTATAAATCAACCAATGCCGGTAAAACATGGATCAATACGGGTTTAAAAGATGGCCAGCAAATTGGCGGACTCGCCATTGATCCAACGAACGAGAGCCGTGTATTTGCTGCTGTGCTTGGTCATCCTTACGGTCCCAATACAGAGCGGGGAGTTTATCGTACAACCGATGCAGGCAAAACATGGGAGCGTGTTTTGTATAAAGATGAAAATACCGGTGCAGTACAGGTTGCAATAGACCCTAAAGACCCCAATATTGTTTATGCAGATCTTTGGGCTGGCCGGCAGGGTCCATGGGAAAATGGAGAATGGCAGGGCGATGAAAGCGGCTTATATAAATCGACCGACGGTGGTAATACGTGGAAGCAACTAACACAAGGATTACCAACTCCAAAACAAGGCCTTGGCAGAATTGGTTTTTGCATTGCACCAACCAACAACAGCCGCTTATATGCAACGGTTGATGCTGGTGATTATGGCGGTATTTACAGAAGCGACGATGCCGGCGAATCCTGGACAGCCATGAATAAAGATGAGAGGTTTTGGGGAAGAGGTGATGATTTTGCCGAAGTAAAAGTTGATCCGGAAAATGCAGACATTGTTTATACTGCCGATGTAGTAGTTTGGAAATCTATGGATGGCGCCAAAACCTGGAGTGCTTTTCGGGGTGCGCCAGGGGGTGATGATTATCACCGCATCTGGATAAACCCGACTAATTCTGATATTATCTTAATTGCTGCCGATCAGGGTGCTATAATCACAGTAAATGGGGGCCAAACTTTTTCTTCCTGGTACAATCAGCCAACAGCACAATTTTATCATGTAAGTACTGATAATGCATTTCCGTATAATGTGTATGGTGGCCAGCAGGAAAGCGGTTCTGTAGGTATAGCCAGCCGCGGTAATGATGGTGCTGTTACTTTTCGCGAATGGCATGCTGTGGGTGTAGAGGAATATGGGTACGTTGCCGCCGATCCTAAAAACCCCAATATTATTTATGGGGGCAAAATAACAAAGTTTGATAAACGTACGGGCCAGGTTCAAAATATTTCACCCGAAGCTGTTCGCAGTGGCAAGTACCGTTTTATAAGAACAGCACCGGTTTTATTTTCGCCCATAGATTCTTCAACTTTATATTTCGCTGGCAATGTAATTTTTAAAACAAAAGATGGCGGCAACAGCTGGCAAACTATCAGTCCGGATCTTACAAGAGAATCATGGGAGATACCCACCAGCGTTGGTATTTATACAAATGAGCAAATGAAAAAAATGCCAAGGCGTGGCGTGGTTTATACGGTTGCTCCATCATATAAAGACATGAATACTATTTGGGCGGGAACAGATGATGGCTATATACAGGTTACCCGAGATGGCGGAAAAATATGGAAGAATGTAACGCCCCCAGAAATTACTTCATGGAGCAAAGTTTCTATGATAGACGCAAGTCATACAGATGTAAACACAGCTTACGCAGCAGTAAACAGGATACGCTGCGATGATATGCATCCGCATATTTTTAAAACAAATGATGGCGGTAAATCGTGGAAAGAAATTGTAAACGGTTTACCCAACGATCCCATCAATACAGTTCGCGAAGATCCCAAACGCAAGGGTTTATTATTCGCAGGCAGCGAGAGAGCAGTGTATGTTTCATTTGATGATGGAGAACACTGGCAGCCGCTAAGGTTAAACATGCCCGCAACATCCATTCGCGACCTTGTTATTAAAGATGATGATATTGTTGTTGGCACACATGGCAGAAGTTTTTGGATACTTGATAACATAACGCCGCTGCGGCAAATAAGTAATGAAACGGTTAATCAATCAACAGTATTATACAAACCTCAAACAGCTATCCGTGTTCGCTGGAATATGAACCCTGATACACCTTTGCCACAGGAAGAACCTGCGGGACAAAACCCACCTGATGGCGCCATCATTGATTACTATCTAAAAGATAATGCAAACAGCGAAGTAACATTAGAGATTACCGATGCACAGGGAAAACTCATCCGCAGGTTTAGCAGTAATGATAAACCTTACGAAATTCCGCCCGTAAATATTCCATTATACTGGGTGCGACCGCAGCAAATATTATCCGCAAATGCAGGCGCACACCGGTTTTTATGGGATATGCATTATACGCCCTTAAATGGCCCGGTTAATTTTCCTATTGCTGCGATATATCAAAATACCGCACCAGTTCAAACTGCGCCATGGGTAATGCCGGGTAATTATATGGTTAAGCTTAGCGTGAATGGCAAAACGTTTACGCAGCAGTTAACAGTAAAAATGGATCCGCGGGTGCGTACATCCAATAAAGCTTTGCAGCAGCAGCACGATCTTTCTGTTATTTGTTACGAAGGAAGGATGATTGCTTTAAATATGTTGAATGATATTGCTGACGTACGTAAAGGACTAAAGCCATTATTATCGCAGAAAAACATAAAAGAATTTGACGATTCAATTGCGTTGCTTAAGAGCAGTACAGAAAAAGTAAACAATGCATTTGAAGGTCTTTCAAATACTTTAGAGGATACTGATATGCCGCCCACCACACAAACTGTGGCAGGAGTTTTAGAAAAGCAAACACAATTAAAACAGCTTGAGGCAAAGTGGAGAGAAATCAAAAGTAAAATTGAACAGGCAGAGAAATAATAGAAGATTTTTTTGAGCCCAACAGAAGATATACTATGAAGCTTTACTTGCGTCGCACCCTTGTACGTTTAGCACTTTAATGATCTTTAGGTTCATTGCATTGCGGGCTGTTGAAAGCTCAAACTTATTCTGCAGTACAAGTGTGCGACGCAAGGATGCTTAATTGAAATGCCCTGGGCCGGGCACAAAAAAATTCAAATGTGAATGTTATGGATTGGCCTGTACTTTTAGCGCCACGTTTACATTATCGCCCAGCACTGCACTGCCACCGCCAACATTAAAATCTTTACGGTTAACAGAGAAGCTGCCGCTGAATAAAACGCCTTTTCCTAATGGGGTAACTGTGAAAGGAAAACTGACTTTTTTTGT